>JANWZE010000032.1 GCA_025054955.1 Blastocatellia bacterium
TCGCCGGCTCGATCAACGCTGTTGAACTTGGCCGCGTCAACGACGATGACCTAGTGGATTTGGTCGTCGCTGCCGCCAATCAGTTGACAATCATTTACGGGCAGGATCAAACAAGCATGAGTGTCGAAACGCGACCGATACAGGAAAGTGTATCGTTTGCTGCCACTATCAAACTGGTCGCGCTTGGTGATTTTGTCAACGACGCGCATCGTCGCAGTGACATTGCTGTCGCCTTGTCGGATGAGACCATCGAGATGCTCAGTCCGGTCTCCCGGCCACAGCGAAAAGCCAAAGGCGCGGGTTCAGCGGCATGGAGCCTGACGCCGGTTCAGATGGACGCATCACGCCAACTCTGGCAAGTGAGCTCCATGCGCGTATCCGGTTTGCCGACAGATGACCTTGTCACAATTGATCGCGTCAATCAGGCTCTTGAAATTTTTTCTGGCTTGTCGCAGCCGGTGAATCATTCCAGCAATCCGGCTCCGCTTCGCTCTCTGACAGCGGCATTCACTGCATCACATCCGCCTATTGCGCTCGTTGCGATGCGGTTGAATGCTGACGCGCTCGACGACATCGTCATGTTGCATGCTAATCAGACGGCGCCAACGATCCTGCTCACATCGCCTCATGCAACATTCACCGTCAACTCAACGGCTGACGCCGGCGATAATGACCTAACCAATGGTGTGTGCGCTGATGCATCTGGCAACTGCACATTGCGCGCCGCTCTGCAAGAGGCTCTCTTGACGGCGGCAGCCGATACCATCGTTTTCAACATTCCCGGCGCCGGACCTCACGTGATCACGCCACGGTCTCCGCTGCCGATCATCACCAATCCGGTGACCATTGATGGCACGACTCAACCGGGCTTCAGTGGCACGCCGCTGATTGTGTTGAACGGCACAGCCTCCGGAACGTTTGGGGATGGATTGGTCTTCGCCGGCGGTAATAGTACGGTTCGCGGATTGGCTATCGGTGGATTCCCCGGAAACGGCGTTCACCTTCGCACGGGCGGCAACAACATCGTTGAAGGAAATTTCATCGGCATGCGCATCGGTAGCAGCGGTCCGCCGGGTAACAGAGGCAACGGCGTGTTCGTCAACGATTCGCGTAGCAATCGCATCGGCGGCACAACCGACGCGGCTCGCAACGTCATCTCGCAAAATGGAGGCAGCGGCGTGTTCATCTTGGATACGATGGCTACCGGCAACCTCGTGCAAGGTAATCTGATTGGGACTGATGCGTCAGGCGCAGCCGCTGCCGGCAATGGCGATAGCGGCGTGTTGATCGTCAACGCAGCGACAAATACGGTCGGCGGGGTGACAGCCGGCGCTGCCAATATCATCGCGGCCAATGGCGGCAATGGCGTTGAAATTGCCGGTTCTGGCACTACAGCCGCTGGCAATGTCGTGCAAGGCAATTTCATCGGCACCAACAGCAACAATGCAACCAACTTGGGCAATGTAGGCAACGGCGTTGCCAGCGAAGCCACGCGCACCACGATTGGCGGCACAACAGCGTCGGCCCGCAATGTGATCTCCGGCAACCGAAGCAATGGTGTTTTGCTCGCCGGCGGCGCTACGGCCAATGCCATTCAAGGCAATTTCATCGGCACGAATGCCGCAGGGACTGCCGCTTTGCCGAATGTCTTCGACGGGGTCAGCCTGATCGAAGCGCAAACTAACACGATTGGCGGCGCCACGGCCGGCATGGGCAACGTGATTTCGGGCAATGGTCGTCATGGCCTCTCCTTCAGTGGCGGTAACGTCACCGGCAATCAAGCTCAAGGAAACTTCATCGGCGTCGCAGTCAACGGCACAACACCGCTCGGCAACGGCGTCAATGGAGTGTTTCTGAACGCAGCACAAAACACGATCGGCGGCGCCACGGCCGGCATGGGCAATGTCATTTCGGGTAACAACGCCGAAGGCATTGTCATTTTCCGCCGGGATCGCAATCAAGTGCTTGGCAACTACATTGGCACGGATGCCACCGGCACGATGGCCGTCAGCAACAACGGTGATGGGATCAGCATTGAAATCAGCCCTAACAACACGATCGGCGGCACAACCGAGGCAGCCCGCAATGTGATTTCCGGCAATCGTGGACGCGGCATTCGCATCACCGGCAGCACGGCGTCGGGCAATCGCGTTCAAGGCAATTTCATCGGCACGAACGCCACGGGGATGAGCGCGCTGGCCAATCAATTTGACGGCATCTTCATCAACAGCGCGCCCACCAACACCATCGGGGGCACAGCAGCGGGAGCCGGCAATCTGATCTCCGGCAATAACGACTATGGCATCCTGATCGTTGGCGCGGAATCGGCTGGCAATACAATCCAGGGCAATCTGATCGGATTGAACGTGGCAGGCCGCGCGGCGCTGCCAAATGGATCAGGCGGCCTGTTGCTCTCCTCGGCGCCGAACAACACCATCGGCGGCACAGCGACCAATGCCCGCAATGTGATCTCTGGAAACCAATCGGCAGGCATTCACATCGTCGGGAGCGTAGCCGCCGGCAACGACATTGTCGGTAACCTGATTGGCACGGATGCCACCGGTAACGCGCCGATCCCGAACGCGACCAACGGTATCTTGATAGAGGGCGCGCCGACGACGACAATCGGCGGCAGTGCTGCTGGCGCGCGCAACGTCATCTCGGGCAATCGCGCCAACGGCATCCACGTAGTCGGCCCAACGGCTCGGACCACATCTGTGCAAGGCAATTACGTGGGCGTTGACAGCACGGGCCTTGCTGCGTTGCCCAATGACCAGAATGGCGTGTTCATCGAGAATGCGCCGGGCACAACCGTGGGCGGCACAGCCACCACGGCGCGCAATCTGATCTCAGGCAATCGCAACGCCGGCATTCGCATTACGGGCAGCGAGGCGCGAGGCACAACGATCGCCAATAACGTGATCGGCGCTAATGTCAACGGCACCGTCGCGCTGCCCAACGGCACGGATGGGATCGTGGTGGAAGGCGCTCCAGCAACGACTATCGGCGGCACGGCGGCCACCGCGCGAAATATCATCTCAGGAAACCGTGACGCCGGGATTCGTCTGGTCGGTAGTGAAACGAGCGCTGCTGCCGTGCAAGCCAATCATATTGGCACGGACATCTCTGGCACACTGCCGTTACCAAACGGCGGCGATGGTGTGCTGATCAACAACGCGCCGAGCAACACGGTCGGTGGCACGGCGGCTGGCGTGCGAAACATCATTTCGGCCAACGCGGGCGCTGGCGTGCGCATCACGGGACCGGCCGCCAGAGGCAATACGGTGGCCAACAACCTTATCGGCCTGGACACGACCGGCACAGCCGCACTGCCCAACGGCACCGACGGCGTCCTGATTGATAATGCTCCTGGCAATACCATCGGCGGTACGGCGGCCACCGCGCGCAATATCATTTCCGGCAACACCGGTGTTGGCGTGCGCATCACGGGCGGCGGCTCGACGGGCAATCTGGTGCGCGCTAATTTCATCGGGACTCGACTCGATGGCATGGGTCGGCTCGGCAATGGCTCGCATGGCGTGCTAATTGATGATGCGGCCAATGGCAATGCGATTGGCGGAACTACAGCCGCCTTGGGTAATACCATTGCTTATAACAATGGCGCCGGCGTCCGCATTCCTAATTCCCCGACTGCGCCGCCGCTGGGCACGCCGCACCCGATCGGTAATTCCATTCAAGGCAATTCCATCTTCGGCAATGTGGGCCTAGGCATTGACCTTGGCCCTGAAGGGCCAACACCTAACGACGGCGGTATTGCTCAAGATGGCGATGATGGCGCTAATCGCCTGCAAAATTATCCCAATTTCGACCGCGGAGTGCTGAGCGGCACCTCGCTGACGGTCGCTTACTTGATCCCCTCATCAGCGGCAAACACGACCTATCCGGTTCGCGTTGAATTCTTCAAAGCTGATGATAGTGGTCAAGGGATGCTGTTTCTCGGCTCGGATAATTTTGGGGAAACCGACATCGGGCGTGTAGGCGGTAAATCGGTCAACATCAACGTGGGCACCAGAGTGCTGAACGGCGACAAGATCGTGGCAACAGCCACCGATGCCGCCGGCAACACGTCGGAGTTTTCACCACCTGTGACGGTTATCGCCCAAACTCCATAAACCTGACTTCCAGAAAGCCATCGAGTCACAGAAGCACAGCGCGCGCAGCATCAGCTTCTGTGGCTCGTTGGCTGTGCAGGTTCACAATTTCAACGCCTTCAACCGCTGCCAATAACCGTTCCGCTTAGACCACGGCGTTCGTTGGCTGTGCAGGTTCACGCCTCAACCGCTCTCGCAACATGAGTGCCTCGTTTCTCTGCGTCGTCAGGGCCTCTGCGGTTATTGTCCGAGAGATCGCTCATAAGCCCACGCACGCTACGAACGGTGAGAAAGAGAGTCTTTCATGTCGCTAGCGTGTTTCGTGGGCTTATAGCGGTTTGCCAACGAGTTTACCCTGGGAGCGCATGCTTCCACCGTGCATTAGCCTGCAAAGTGAGCACGCCGGCATCGCGCAAAAAATGCTGAACCGGGAGCGCATGCTTCCACCGCATTAGCCCGCAAGGTGCGGAGTCCCTAAGCTAAAGGCAATTAAAATCGCTCTGGGTTCTGAGACAAGGCGCGCAGAAATCGGAGACGGCTGCTTCAGATGTTCCGCTGCTGCTCTCCATGTTGCTTCATCAAGCATGCCTTTCCCGCGCTATTGGTATTTCTTCTGGTAAAGAATCATGGCGGCTCGTCACTGGTGTGCGCACGATTCACCGTCCACCCACACCGCGCCGTCATGGAAGTATTCACGCTTCCAAATGGGGACGATCTTCTTCAACCGATCAATCGCATACTGACAGGCTTCAAAGGCCTGCTTTCGATGGGCCGAAGTAACCACAATAGCAACGCTGGTTTCTCCGATTTGCAGACGACCGAGCCGATGGATGATCCCCACTCGATCAATCGGCCATCGCTCATGAATTTCTTGTCCAATCTGATGCAACATTTTCATGGCCATCGGCTCGTAGCCTTCATACTCAAGATAGAGAACAGCCTTCCCCATCGAGTGGTCGCGCACGACGCCCTCAAACGTCACCACGGCTCCATCCTGATGGCGCAGCAATCGCCTGACCAATCCCGGCGTGTCAATCGGCTCACGTGTCAGGGCAAACAGATCATCTGATTGACCGCCGCTGACCGGAGGAAAGACAGCCACCGTATCGCCATCAACCACAGATGCGTCCAACGGCGCATACTGCTCATTGACCGCCACCAATAAACGATCAGCAAGCTTGGTCAACGATGGATAACGCTCATACAGAAGCGCCAACACAGCCTGCACAGAACTCGGCTCAGGCAGACGAAGGCGAAGACTCTCCACGCCCGTTAATTGCTTGCACTGACCGAAAAATCGCACATCAATCTCGCTCATAAGCGTCACCCGTTTCGACGCCATCCGCCTTTTCGATGGCCGTTGCTTTTCATTGCGTTGTGCTCGCTGGCCCGCTCTTCCAGCTCAGGAATGATGTTCATCAACTGGTTTTCCAGATACTGAAACCGTTGCTCAGTGGAGCGCATTTGAAGGACTTCAAACTGATCTTCAACCTCGGTCAGCACTGCTGACGCGATCGTAAATGAGAGCTGCTCAAGCGGCTCAGGCAACGCCTGTCGAGCCATCGGCGCATCCCGCAAGGTGCGGACAGCCCGCAAGAATCGCCCAAACAACTCCGTCACCGATTGCACTAAATCCGTCGGCACGTCTGAGTGCGACGGCTCATCTTCAAAAAACTCGATGTGCGCCACCAGATAAGGATCTTGCCGGAGGTATTCCAGTATCTTGTAACGGCACACGCCGGCTGTCAGAATGTTGGACCGATCATCTTCCAGCGGCACGACCGACATGATATGAGCTGCGCAGCCGATGCTGCCCACCAGCGGCACGACCAACACACCGACGGTCGAATCGGGATGATAGGTCACGCCGAACAACCGGTAGCCGTCTAAGCAATCTCGCAGCATCTGGCGATAGCGTGGCTCAAAAATGTGCAACGGCACCAACATCCCCGGCAGCAACACAATCGGCAGTGGGAAGATAGGCAAATGTTGAATCTGTTTGAGCTTCTCCAGCATGAAATTTATTCGTTGACTTTCAATACGGCGAGAAAGGCTTCCTGCGGGATTTCCACGCGTCCGACCTTTTTCATACGCCGCTTCCCTTCTTTCTGTTTTTCGAGCAACTTTCGTTTCCTGGTGATGTCGCCGCCATAGCATTTGGCCAATACGTTTTTGCCAATCGCGCGGACGGTTTCGCGGGCGATAACGCGATGCCCGATGGACGCCTGAATGGGCACCTCGAATAATTGACGAGGAATCAGCTTGCGCATTTTTTCGACTAATTCGCGGCCGCGGGCGTAGGCTTGATCGCGATGAACGATCAACGAGAGCGCATCCACCGGCTCGCCGGCTACGAGGATATCCAGTCGCACCAGATCAGCCTCACGATAGCCGGCTGGCTGGTAGTCCAATGAGGCATAGCCGCGTGTGAGCGTCTTGAGTCGGTCATAAAAATCGAGCACGACTTCGCCCAGCGGCAACTCGTAGGTGAGCAATACGCGGGTGGGCGATAGATAATCAAATCTCTTCTGACGACCGCGCTTTTCCTCAAGCAGCCGCAACAACGGGCCGACATACTCAGCCGGCGTGGCAATCATCGCTTCGATGATTGGCTCTTCCAGCCGCTCGATTGCTGCTGGATCGGGCAGCTTGGCTGGGTTATCTACTTCGATAGTTCGACCGTTACGCAGCAGCACGCGATAGCGGACGCTCGGCGCCGTGATGATTAACTCAAGGCCGAACTCTCGCTCCAATCGTTCGCGCACAATCTCCATGTGCAACAAGCCAAGGAAGCCACAACGAAAGCCAAATCCTAATGCCGGCGACGATTCAGCTTCGTAATGAAACGAGGCGTCATTCAATCGAAGTTTCTCCAGCGCATCGCGCAGTTCTTCATAATGCGTCGTCTCGGTCGGATAGAGTCCAGCAAAGACCATCGGCTTCATTTCACGAAAGCCCGGGAATGGCTCTGCGGTCGGATTCTTAGCGTCGGTGATCGTATCCCCGATCTGCACATCCGAGATCGTTTTGATATTGGCGATGACAAAGCCGACTTCACCGACCGACAACTGATCAACCGGCTGCGGCTTGGGCGTGCGCACGCCAAGCTGCTCAACCTCGTAATGGCGCTCAGTGGACATCAACCGAATTTTCATGCCCGTGCGCAACACGCCGTCTATCACCCGCACCATGACGATGACGCCCAGGTAGGAATCATACCAGGAGTCAAAGATCAGCGCCTTCAACGGCGCGTCCAGCTCGCCTTGAGGCGGCGGAATGTGCCGCACGATCGCTTCCAACACTTCGTCTGTGCCCAGCCCGGTCTTGGCGCTGGTCAACACGGCGTGCGTGGTGTCTAATCCAACGACCGTACGAATCTCTTCCAGCACGCGCTCGGGCTCGGCTGCCGGCAGATCAATCTTGTTGACAACAGGGATCAGCTCCAGGTCGTTTTCGACAGCCAGGTAGGCATTAGCCAACGTCTGCGCCTCCACGCCTTGCGAAGCATCCACCACCAACAACGCGCCTTCGCAGGCAGCTAAGCTGCGTGAGACTTCATAGGAAAAATCAACATGACCGGGCGTGTCAATCAGGTTCAAGACGTAATCGTGCCCGTCGCGCGCGCGATACTGAAGACGAACGGCATGAGCTTTAATCGTAATGCCACGCTCGCGCTCCAGCTCCATCGAATCGAGCACCTGCTCCATCATCTCCCGTTCAGAGAGCGCGCCGGTGCGTTCCAGCAGCCGATCAGCCAACGTAGATTTGCCATGGTCAATATGGGCAATGATAGAGAAGTTGCGAATGTTCTCTGCTTTCATCACTCAAGCGTCCCCTGCGCATGAATCGCGAGCGAACAAGGCTGCGCCGATGGCGCCGGCCTGCTCGCCGAGCGCGGAAGCGACAATGCCAACGTGTGAAGTGGTGGCCGCCAAGCCCCGCTTGTGCACTTCTTGCCTGACAGGCCCCAGCAGCAGCTCATCGGCAACGAGCATGTCGCCTGCCAACACCACTCTATCCAGGTTCAGCAGATTGACCACATTGGCCACAGCTAATCCAATCCATCGGCCAGTCCGTTCAATCATCATCAGAGCAAAATCATCGCCTTCGAGCGCTTCCTTCGCAATGCGGTAGGGCGTCAGCTCGCCTCGCTCTGGCCGCGCCAGTGACGACAGTGACGATGAGTGATCTCTGAACAAGCGTTCTTTGGTGCGTCGCACCAGGTTTGTTCCCGAAGCAATCGTTTCCAAGCAACCGATATTGCCGCATTCACACTCCAGTCCATCCGGGTTAACCGTCATGTGACCGAATCCACCAGCGTGTCCTGAAGAGCCTGGATACAACCGCCCTTGCAGGATCAGGCCAGCGTCAATGTCAGGCCCCAAGTCAATTAGCAAGACATTGTAAGCGCTCAGCGCAGCCCCGCGATGAAACTCTCCATAAAGAGACATGGCGGCATGCCGCTGGACGATCACCGGCACGTGCGTTTGCGCCGTCAATCGTCCGGCCAGCTCCCCAATGGACGCCGCTGGAGCAGGCGCGGCTGCAACATCAGTCCAACGGACATAAACCGGCACACTCACACCGACGGCCGCCAACTGACCGTGTTGCGCTGACGCCTTCTGTTGCGCCTGCTGAACGCACGCGATCAGTGCCGCCTCAGCCGATTTGTCTGGCCAGGCCATCTGCACCGTCTCCAAAATCGTGGCCTGCGCATCGAGCAGCAGTCCCATTATATCGGTTTGGCCGAGCTTCAACCCCAGATAACAGGCCTGACGTGTCATAGCAAAACCCTATTTCTTCTTCACCCGCTCATTGATTGCGAGCGTTCTTGCCTGCGGCCTCATTTGCCCATCACCGCGCCGCTCTCAAACAAGCGCATCGCCCGCAAGCGCATGACCAAAAAAACGAACATAGGCGGAATCAGCAATACGCTCAACACAAACGCCCAGTCGCTGTGCTGACCTCCGGCATGACCAAGCCACGAGCCAAGCCACGAGCCAAGTCCAACCGATCCCAAATAACCAACAACAAAAAAAATCAACACCTCCTCGCGCGTGTAAGGCTTTGCGTCCAACTGCTCGGCGCCCATGAGCGAGATCGAGGTATCACCATCAGCCGTGTAATACTTCAAGATGAATCGGAGATTCCGCACCAACTCATGCATACCGAGCCCAAACAAGACCAAATACGCGATCCAGCCCGGCCCACGCAGCCAATCAAACAACGGCGGACGAAGCAAAGCGACAAGAAAGGCCGAGGCAAACAAGACCACCGTTGTCGTAACGGCAATCTGGCGCGCGCGCTCCGCTTCCAGGTCGCGCCGCAGTAGCTCGTCCACCATCTGATCGAAATATTGTTGAGCCAGCCGCTCGCGCATGTGCCGCCGCAACGCTTCCTCCCGACTGACAAGCCGGCCTTGATCGTACAACGCTCGAAGATGCCGGTCACTGAGGATGCGATAGGCTTCAGCAATCTTGATGAACTCTTCGTTGGCATTCGGTGATTTATTCACATCAGGATGGTACTGACGAGCCAAGCGGCGAAAGGCCGAACGGACCTCCTCTGGACTGGCTTGACGGGATACACCCAAGATGTCGTACAAGCTCGTGATCATCTTCTGGCTGACCTCAATGCTTAACTATAGCACAACGATTCGACCACTGAAATGAGGAGTTCGTGCGTCGCGGGCAGGTCGCCAGTGCATCTTGTGACAGACCTCGATCTCGCGCAAGGCCACATGATGTACGTTGGGTTACCCCAGCTCATCGAGAGGCCAACCGCTCGGTTAGATAGACCAGCGTCCTGACGCCGATACCAGTGGGGCCAGAGGCCATGTATGGTTTCTTCTCATCGAGCCAGGCTGTACCCGCAATGTCCAGATGCGCCCAGGGTACATCGCCGACAAATTCCTGAATGAACTGCGCGGCTGTGATCACACCCCCCTTGCGGCCTCCGATATTCTTAATGTCGGCGATGTCGCTTTTGATCTGTTCGCGATACGCCTCGTCCAACGGCAATGGCCAATATCGCTCGCCGGCCTCTTTGCCAGCAGCAATCACCTCGGCGACCCACTGCTCATCGTTGCCCAAAATGGCAGCATACACTGATCCAAGCGCGACCGTCACAGCGCCTGTCAGCGTGGCCAGATCAACAAGGCGCGTAGCGCCCAATTGACGCGCATAGGTGATCGCATCGGCTAGGATCAATCGCCCTTCCGCATCGGTATTAATCACTTCGATCGTTTTTCCACTCAACGAGCGAATGACATCGCCGGGCTTTTGCGCGCGACCGCTCGGCATATTCTCTGTGGCCGGGATGACACCCAGCACAGGAACAGGCGGTCTCAATTGACCCAACGCCCGCATCGCTCCCAGCACGGCGGCGCCGCCGGCCATGTCGTATTTCATTTTTTCCATGTTCTCAGCCGGCTTGAGCGAGATGCCACCTGTATCAAACGTGATGCCCTTGCCGACCATCGCTAACAACTCACCGTCTCGACGTTCGCCATCCGGCGTGTATCGAATCACGATCAATTTGGCTGGTTCATCGCTGCCACGCGCCACGCCCAGAATTGCGCCCATCCCCTTATCACGCATCTGTTGCTCGTCGAGCACTTCAATATCCAGGCCGAATCGCTCGGCCATCGCAGTCGCTTGCGCCGCCAACTCTGAAGGCGTGACCTCACTGGACGGTTCGTTCGTCAGGTGACGAGCAAAGTTGGTAGCCTTGGCCAGGATTTTGCCACGCTCAACGCCACGCTCCAACGCCGACAATGAACCAGCCGCCGCTGCGATGATTAGCGAATCAAAAAACCGACTCTCCTTGTTTTGTGTCTGGTAGCTGCCAACATCGAAGATGCCTAACAGAACCCCTTCTGTCGCCGCCTGCGCTGCTTTGTCGAGCTCCCATGCCGAGCGACATACAAATCCCATTGAGCGGGCTTGCTTGGACTGTATCACCCGCGCTGCCGTGCCGGCTGTGTTGCGAATCATTTCGCTCAATGGTTTGTCACCCTTACCAGCGCCGACCAACAACAACCGTCGCGCGGCTATCCGACCGGGCGTGTGAATGTAGGCTGTTTCATAAGCCTTCCCTCTGAATTCTCCCGATGCGATCAGCGAACCGATCAAGCCTCCACTACGCTCATTGAGTGATTCAAGCTCAGGTGATGCATCCAGTGCTTCGCCTTCAAACATGATGGCTACCAGCACCTCGACATCGAGTTCATGCAGCGGCATGATTGCCGTTTCTACGTTCATGTCGGTCCTCTCCTTGTCAGTCTAAGAGTGTTGCCGCTTGAAGATGGCCTGCGTCTCTCGCTCAATCGTTTTGCGCATGGCAGCTTCCCGTTTGTCATACAATTTTTTGCCGCGCGCCAACGCCACTTCGAGCTTGATCCGGCCATGCTTCAAGTAGCATTTCGTTGGCACTAGTGTCAGGCCTTTCTCGGCCACCTTACTGGCCAACCGTCGAATCTCTCGTTTGTGCAACAGCAGTTTGCGGTCGCGCACCGGCTTGGTTTCAGCCAGTCGGCTGTACTTGTAAGGGCTGATGTGCACATCAAGCAACCATGCTTCGCCGCCCTTGATTTGCACATAGCCCTCCTTGAGATTGATGCCGCCGTTGCGAATGGACTTGACTTCGCCGCCGGTCAGCGCGATGCCGCATTCATACCTCTCAAGAATGTGATAATTGTGATAGGCCTGACGATTGGTTGCCAGCACACGATCTTCAGTCATAGCAGTCTGCAACGAAACAGAGCGGACGCCACATCGTCTGTCAATGTTCCCTGGTCAACGGACGCACCATCAGCTCTTCAGCCGCTTGGCGTGGTGGTTTTCCTTGATAGAGCACTTGGTACATGCTGGTTGTGATGGGCATCGGGATGTCCAACCGGCGACTCAATTCATACGTAGCCCGTGTTGTGTTAATGCCTTCGGCCACCATGGTCATCGTCGGTAGAATCTGCTCAAGCGAACGGCCACGCCCCAATTCAACACCGACGCGACGATTCCGCGAGAGCGCGCCCATACAGGTCAACATCAAATCGCCCATGCCGGCCAGCCCCGCCAGCGTTTCCGCTCGTCCGCCCAGCGCCAGCGCCAGCCGCGTCATCTCGGCCAACCCCCGCGTGGCCAGCGCCACCGTGCTGTTATAGCCCCATCCAAGCCCAGCCACCACGCCAGCAGCCAGCGCCATGACGTTCTTGACCGCACCGCCCAGCTCGACGCCAATGACATCCGTGCTTGAATAAACGCGAAACGAAGGCGTGGAAAACGCCTGCTGAATCAACTGCGCATACTCGCTGTGGACCGATGCCGCGACAACGGCTGTCGGATGACGCTGCGCGACCTCGATGGCAAAACTTGGCCCCGACAGTGCCACATAACGCGGCTCAAACTCCTCGCGTAACACATCGCGCATCACCTGCGACATACACATCTGCGTTTGTATTTCGATCCCCTTGGTGGCGCTGACCAAAATCATGCGTGGCTTGAGCCAGGGTCGCATCTCCGTGAACACGTGACGACACGCATGCGAGGGCACAACCGTCACTACAATCTCGGCGCCCTCAATGGCTTCTTGCAATGAATCGGTGACGAGCACTGACTCAGGCAATCGCACATTGGGCAAGTAGAGCGTATTCTCCCGCGTTTGCTGCATCTGCCGAACGCGTTGGGCATTGTGTCCCCACAACCTGACCACTTCGTGCCGTTCGGCCAGCAAACAACTCAAGGCTGTCCCCCAACTGCCCGCTCCAATCACAGCGATGCGCATTACTGCCGACTCCTTATGCCGGGGACATCGCGTTCTCCCATCTTATCCTCGACGCCCGACAAAAGCCGCTTGATATTTTCATGATGAGCCGCGATGACCAATCCACATCCAACCAACGTCGCCACCAGCAGCGGCGCCATCTGCTGGCCTGGCCGAGGCCATACAGCGCTTTCCCAAATCAACACAAAAAACGGCAGCGATGCAGCCGCCACAATCGAGCCGAGCGACACGTAACGCTTCCAATACACCACCAGTCCCCACACAAGCAACGCCGATACGACAGCAGCCGGAGATAACACCAGATATGCGCCAAGGCCGGTTGCGACACCTTTGCCGCCGCGAAATCCTATCCACACAGGAAAGATATGCCCGATAATCGCCGCTACGCTGGCGGCAGCCATCCACCGTGGCTCACCTTGCGTCAACCAACCGGCCACCAACACGGCGAACGTCCCTTTGAGAACGTCGAAGACATACGTCCACGCTGCTCCTTTCAATCCAGCGAGCCGACTGACATTGGTGGCGCCGGTCGCGCCGCTGCCGTAGTGACGAATGTCTTCACCGGGCACGAACACGTAGCGGACCAGCAGATAGCCGACGGGAATTGAACCGAGCAAGTATGCAAGAACGATACTAAGCCAGTGATTCATGATGGTTGCGTGCCGAGCCGGCAGATTGTATCGAATGGGAATAGTCGTTCACAATGCTGCCGACGCGAACCCCACAGATGACGGGTAGTCGCGCCATCCCATGCTCAAAACAGACGAGCTATTGCATGCCCATCACAGCCTCCAGATTCGTTGGCGGAATATCCTGCGGGTCTGTCATCACCTCAATCAACGTGGGCGCCTCCGAAGACAACGCTTCTGACAACACGGATGAAACCTCATCCGGCTGCTCCAGCCGCCAAGCTCGCAGGCCGAAGCTCTCAGCCAATCGCAGGAAATCAGGATTGCCGTGCAGCGTGCCATAGAGTCGGCCATGAAAGTGCACCTGTTGACGAAACGCTAGCACACGATACGCATTATCGTTGATGATGATCACCGTCACGCCGATTTTCTCTCGCGCCGCCGTTTCCAGGTCTTGCACCGTCATCATGAAGTCGCCGTCGCCTAAGATGGCGACAACCTTTTTCTCTGGATGCACCAGCTTGGCGGCCAGCGCAGCCGGAAAACCAAATCCCATCGCGCCAAAGTTGACAGCCGACAAATACGTTCTGGGTCGTCGCGCCGGCGTGAACGCCATCGGATAGAGCAAGTGCATGCCCGCCCCAACTGTCACAATGTCATCTTCGCTGAGCAATTGACTCAACTGGTGGCAGACACGAGCCGGTGGGACCGGCGTTCGATCAACATTCCGGCCACTGCTCAACAGGTTCTCCCACATGCTACGAACAGGAGCCAGCTCGGCAATCCAGGCCGCGCGGTCCGACGCCGGCATGGCTTGCAACTGGCGCGTTAACTCCACAAGAAAATCGCGCGCATCAGCGTAGATTGCTCGCAGCGGCACTTTCTTTCGATCGTTATCAGTGTCCAGATTCACCACCACAACCTCACCACTGACTGGCCATGTGTATTCGTAGGTCGTCATGTCCGAAAGCGTACAGCCGATCCCCAAAACAAAATCGGCGCGCTTCAGCGCCTCATCCGCCATCGGCGTGCCGCCAGCATAACCGGCGCGTCCAAGCGACAGCGGATGCAACTCCGATAGCGTGCCGCGCCCATTGCCTGTCGTGGCCACAGGAATTTGCCACGTCTCGGCCAGTTGACGAAGCAGGTCTTCTGAATGTGTATAAGCGACGCCAGCCCCTGACAAAATCACCGGACGCGCGCTCTGCAATAATCGTTCGGCAATCGCACGCACCTGCTGGGCATCAACCGGCGGCGGTGGGTCAACCGTCAGATCAAGCTCCTCCCACCGAATCTGATCGCGATCATTCCAGATGTCTTCCGGCACTTCGATCAGCACCGGCCCGCCAGGCCCTGACATCGCCGCTTTGTATGCCTGCGAGAAGATCAGCGGAATTTGGTAGGTCGCCTCCACGCGATAAGTGCCGCGACACAGCGGTCGAAAGACTCTCACGTGATCCATCTCCAACATCCCGTCACACCCTTGCAGTTTGCGTTTGATCGAACCGGCAATCGCGATGACGGGCGAACAATCCTTGGCGGCATTAGCCAGGCTGATCATCGCATTTAACGCGCCAGGCCCCGAATGTAAAGCGACAACGCCGGGCCGCCGCGTCAATCGGCCTTCCGCATCAGCCATGCTAGCCGCCACCTGTTCATGCCGACAGGAAATATACCGAATCTGATCGCGTGCATCGTACAGTCCATCCACGAACCCAACAATGGATGTTCCAATCACTCCATACACGCGCTTCGTCCCAATCGCTTTCAGGCACTGGACCAGCGCCTCAGCTCCCCGCATTGTTGTCATAGTCACCTCCTCCGTTCAGGTACGTGGGTTCACCACATACAACGGCTCTTCACCTTTCAACACCCTGACTAAATTTCCAACGGCCATCTGAACCACTCGCTGCCGCACCTCAGCAGTAGCGCCGGCAATGTGTGGCGTTAAGATCACATTCTCCAGGCGCAGCAACGGATGGTCGGCCGCGATGGGTTCCTGAGAGAAAACGTCCACGCCTGCCCCGGCCAGTTTCTTCTGGCGCAGGCGCTCAGCCAGCGCCAGCTCATCTACACACTCGCCCCGCGCAACGTTGATGAACACGGCGCTGAACTTCATCAGCGACAACTCGCGCTGGCCGATCATGCCGCGTGTCTGCTCAGTTAACGGCACATGCAGACTGACAATATCAGCGACTCGCAGGAGATCATCCAACGCTCTGTATTGCACCTTCAGATCGGCTTCCTCATCAGCAGGCAATCGCACGGGATCGTAATACAGCGTCTGTGTCCCAAACGCATTCAACCGTCGCGCCACTTCTCGACCAATGCGCCCCATGCCGATGATGCCATAGGTCTTTCCTTGCAGCTCGAAGATGCCGCGTTCCCACATCAATTCTCGCTGAACCCACTGCCCTTCACTGGTCCTCTGATGGGCATATATAGCTTTTTTCAACAATGCCAACGCTAACATCAGTGTATGCTCAGCCACCGCCACATCATTGACGCCCGGCGTGTTGGCGACCGTCACGCCGCGCTGCCGGCAGGCCTTCAGATCAATATGTTCATAGCCGACACTGGGCTGTTGAATGAACCGCAGCTTTGGCGTCCGCGACAAAAACTGTTCCGTGATCGCATGACGGAATGTGTAATCGCCAAGCAGCATGTCGGCTTGTTGCAAAGCGTTATTGAGTTGCTCGTCGGTTGCGCCTTCCGCGCTTGTCACGATCAGATCAAATCGGCCTGATTGCGCGACCAGCCATTGTTGCACTAATGCGGCTGGAACCGGTGACAGAACAACGATGTGAGCTGTAGCTTGATTCGTCATGATGATACTCCCGCGATGTGTTAGGAGCCGCGATTATATCACAGCCTGGCTCAGCGTCCATGAGGGGATGTGTTTCTGACAAAAGTCTGAGCAAACTTGACCCATCTGCCGTTAGGTCATAGCATTGTTCGGCTTGGGAGGAATCAAGAGACACACAGATGAATGCAATTGAGACCTTTGATCTCACCCGCAAATATGGTGAGACGACGGCGCTGAATGCGCTCACGCTGACGATCAAATCGGGCACTATTTTCGGCTTCCTTGGACCTAATGGGGCAGGCAAGACAACGACGTTGAACATCCTCATTGGGCTGATTCCGCCGACATCTGGCCGAGCAAAGGTGCTCGGCTTGGACGTGACGCGCGACGCCCCGGCGATACGGGAACAAATCGGCGTCTTGCTTGAAGACCATGGCCTCTACGAGTACCTGTCGGCCTACGATAATCTGGAGTTCTTCGGGCGCATCAATCGAATGGGTAAACAGGCTCGCGCGCGACGCATCCAGGAGCTCATGGAGAAAGTCGGACTGTGGGATAAACGCGATCAACAACCGAAAGAGTGGTCTAAAGGGATGAAACAGAAACTGGCCATCTGTCGCGCTCTGTTGCATCAACCCAAAATTCTCTTTTTGGATGAGCCGACGTCGGGCCTCGATCCATCCAGCCAACGCGCCTTCCGCGAGGAAATCCTCTCGCTGAAGAAATCAGAGAACGTCACCATTTTTCTCAATACGCACAATCTGGATGAAGCCGAGCGGGTGTGCGATGACATCGCTATTCTCAATCATGGCCGCGTGATTGCGCACGGTCCGCCCGATCATATCAGAGCAGAGAGCGCCGGCCACTCGGTCATCACCGTCACCATTGATGCTTTGCCGGAAGCTGTTCACGCGCGACTGAGCGCACTGCCGTTCGTCAAATCTATAGAGCTTGAGGGACAGCGTCTGCGCCTGATGGTGGATGACCCAACGCAGAGCGCTCAGATCAATCGCCTGCTGGTCACACATGGCGTCGCGGTCTCCGAGCTTCGCCGTGAACAAGCTTCGCTGGAGCAAATCTTCTTACAATTGATTGACGAGGAGAGACAACATGTTGCGTGATCTTTGGTGTGTCGCCTGGAAAGAGCTGATGGTGGCCCGCCGCAATCTGAAAAGCTACGCAACCAGCTATATCATGGTGTTGTTCATTTGGGGATTTGTGTTCCCTGCCGCCACGGTTGATCAAGTCTGGAACGGACAGACCCGCGCCGCGATGTTGAGTTTTTGCTACCTAGCCGTCCTGCTGGCATCAGGCCAAACGATCAACGCCTTTGTCGGTGAACGCATGCAGAAAACCCTGGGCACGCTGCTCTCAACCCGATTGTCCGACGCGGCTATTTATCTGGGCAAGGTTGCCGCCACCGTCATCACGAACTATGCGGTGATGCTCCTTGTATTGGTCATTCATCTTGGCGTGCTCTGGTATGCAGCGATGTTCAAACTCTATCCATCGAAATTCCCTTACACTGCGTTGGAGTTCACCCTGATGCTCACGCTGCCCATATTCGCGCTTGTCTACACGAGCGCGCTAGGCGTCTACATTTCGCTCAAATCAACCAATATCCGCAGCCAGCACCTTCTGAATTTGTTCATGGGCCTACCACTCATGGCTGGCTTTTATTTCGTGATGGAGTCGCCCTCATGGTCCAAACTTGGAGCAAGCCTGACGCTGTTTGCAGGCGTGTGCTTCATCGTTTCCTATATCAGCATCCAACGCTTCAACCGGCAAAGGTTGATCCTGCAATAACGCTCATCTCATGGCCGTGCGCAGCACGTCCGCGATTTTCGTCATGCCTCCCGCAATTTGCGAATCCTACCAACTGCGAGTTTCACATTTCGAGCTTCGGATTTCCGACGTGGTGCCTCAAATTCTTTGGAATTTGGTCGTTGGAATTTGTTTCGGATTTCGAGCTTCGGATTTCGGATTTGTATCCCCCTGGGTGTCTGCCGACGCTGCTGCTGTACGTGCGTTACCTATGGTCCTACACTGACCGGCATTTCCAAATCACCATGACTCCGAACTAGGGTAAGTTATCCAGCCGATCGCCGGGCCGACGGCGTGACCAATTTTCCCAAGCTTCGTCCCACAAGTCCACCTTGCCATCTTTCATGATAACGACCCGGTGTTCCTTGGCTTCGTCCTCAGCGCCTTGTGTCAGCACCTCTCCAGCTACAACGGGAATCGTAAAATAGCCGGCCTCGCGCAGTGCGCGTGCGCGGCGCCTGGCGCGTTGGACGTCGCGCCGATCCACGACGGCTGAGACTTCCACCGCTAGATAGACTTCCGGCGCGCTGGGTATATGGCGCGGTCGGCCACACACCAACAGGTCCAGCCGGAATAGGTCTCTGACAGCCTCCTCCGATAAGCGAGCCTCCAATGTCTCTTCCAGCGACTGAATCGGCACTACTTGCAGCCGCCGCAACAAATCGCCGAAGAAAGCGTGCGCCCGGTCGCGGTACCTCCATTCCAGGACTGTGCTTTTCAAGTTGCTGACCGTATCGGTGAGCCGCCGTTGATCCTCGGCCAGTGCCTGCACGGTTTGGGCCATCTGGTGCTGCGCCTCAACCATTTTTACCATCTGCTCCTCAACCCGAGCGATACGCTCTTCAGTCCGCTGCTGCGCCGCGGCTAGCTGTTGTTGCGCCTCAGCCAGTTGCCGCTGCGCCTCAGCCAACTCCTCCACGCGCCCTTCCGTCCGCCGCTGCGCCTCAGCCAACTCGCGGACGACCGCTGGAAGTTGCAGCAGCTCATCGGTCAACAGTAATCGGCGCAATTCAGCCCGCCACTCCGGATGAGTGTTGAGGAGGTTAACCAAGTCCATGTAATCTCGAACTTCAAACGCCATATACTTCCACATCCTCTCCGAGGTGTTTCACACTATACCGCGGAACCAGGCCAATGCTCAACTCTCGTCTTGAGATTTCACCGGCGATAATAAGCTTCTGAGACTTCATCAGCGATAATCAATTGCGGAATCGCTCATGAGCTCTGCGCTCGCCACGAAGCATGAAAATACAATTCTTTCGTGAGTTTCGTGTGTTTCGTGGGCTATTTTTAGACGAGTGTTGGGACAGAAAGCGCCGTCGCCGCTTCGCTCTGCCGGCGCACTCCAAGAGAGAGTCAGGAGCGGATGAGAATGCGTTGTGGAGGCGGCGGCAAGCCTGCAGGGCGCGACGCCGCTTTGACCAAGATAAAGTCAGGAATCGCCCATGAGCTCCGCGCTCGCCACGAAGGATGAAAATACAATTCGTTCGTGAGCTTCGTGTGTTTCGTGGGCTACTTTCAGAGGAGTCAGCAAGGCTCGCTTGACAACGCGTTGGACTCAATCCTACCATGCACGTCGCTGAATGAGACGAGGAGGTTTAGTTTGAATTTACCCAATTCGCTCACGCTACTGAGAATTTTCATCGTCCCCTTGTTGGTGGTGGTGCTTTTGATTCAACCAACCCACTGGTTCGGCATTCCGCAGCATGTTTTTGGACTCGT
>JANWZE010000033.1 GCA_025054955.1 Blastocatellia bacterium
CCGTCGCATTCCCGAGCACGTTATTTGAAACGATTACAAAACCCGTGTTACCATTGCCCATCCTAAATCGTCGGATATGAATCAGCAGCCATCAACTGAAATCAGAGCAGGCAGCCGGCTGCCAATCCTGTTTGTTTACACGGCTGATACTGTGTGGAACCGGATGACTCATTATGAAGACTCGGCATCTGCTGATTGCGGCATATAGTGGAATGGCGCTCCTGCTTCTCGCCGCGCTGGCCACGGCGATTCATGTCGCGATGGCTCCGCAGGCTGCTACGACTACCTTGCTGATGGTCACGGTGGGCGTCAATCTGCTCGCCTGGGGATTAGGACATTTCCTGTTTCGTCGTCCCTCAGCCGCTGGCGGCCAACAACTGTTAATCGCCCTCGGCGATGCGTTACTTCCGTTGAACGTCTATCTGGTGGCTATTAGCCTATTGACTCCCATCGTCGGCCATGCGCTCTTGAGCGCGTGGTTAGCAGCGAGCGTCTCGTTAGCGTATGGCATCTTCGCCGACCTCGCCGGACGACATGTGCCGTTGACCGCTCACGCACATCGCGCGTATCTGTTCACATTTGGCCTGGCTGCTTCCGCTTCTCTGAGCGCGGCTACATTCGGATTAAGCGCTTCGTGGCTGGCGCTGGCGCTAGCCGGCGCGCTGGGCATCATTACGGCTTTGTGTTACGCGATTCGCTCGCCCATACGCGCGCATTACGCGATCGCGGGGATGATCGCCATCCTGGCCGGCATGGGTTCGTTGGCGCCATCGTTTGCGCAGCGTCCCGACCAATTGTCTCTGTTGGCTGCCTGGATCAATGCTGTCTGGTTGTTTGCCATAGCCCTGGCGAACCGAGAAACCGGCATCGGGAAGGTCGTTGGCTTCGGCGCATGGGCTGGATTGACGCTCGCGCTGGCGGCCACACTCTATTTCTTTCACTGGTGGGTTACGCCGAACATGATCTTTGCCGGCCTTTGGGTGGCCGCGTTGATGTATCTATGGCGCCTGTTCGGGCCTAAGCGATTTGCGCCATTGAAAGAGCCGGCGTATTGGTTTGCGATCGCTTTCAGTCTGCTCGTGATCAGCTTGTTTGGACCATTGTGGCGTCATTGGGCCACGGTGCATTTCGGCGCGCTCATCAATCCACTGAGAGAGGCTCCTGCGTTTAGCGTGATCCCTTCTTCCGACAATCTCTGGCGAGTTGCAACGTTGGCGATCATGATGGTGGCCACTGCCGTGGGATTCATTTTGAGGCGAGCTGAGCATCGGTCAGCCACTGCTCAGGCATCGCCTGACTCATGGATCGCTCAGATAGACGGCGTGCTGCCGCCGGTGTTGAGCGTGGTAGTTCTGAGCACTGTGGCGGCCAAGGCATTTGGCACAACGGCCTGGGTTGTTACATTGCTGGTTGTGCTGGGCACGGCATATTGTTGGCTCAGTGTTCATTCTGCGCGGTTCTATCCGTCCGGCATCCTGGCGTGGGTCGGATATGGCACACTGCTCATCGCCGTTGTCACTGCCGGCTTACAAGCGCCCACCACGTTGGTCACGCTTGTGGTGGTTGTTGTCATTCTGTTCGTGCTCTCTGAACTAAACCAATCGGCGACAGCATACGCTGTTGGATTGACCTGCCTCGTGGCGGCGTTTCTGCTGGGATCGTTTGGGTTGTACCCACAACAACCACTGTTGGCCGTGAGCGTCGGTTACGTGATCTTGCTGGTGTTGATACATTGGTGGTTTTATCGCTCACGACCAACGAGGGCTCCGTTTGTGTCCGGCACGACGCTGCAACTTGACGCGGCGGTGACGCAAAACTCAGGTGAACATGCCGGCAATGCACGACCGCAAGCAGTGATCACGTTGATAGCGACGTTGCTACTCGGCCTCTTCATCCTCATAGCCAGCGTGCTGCGACGAGAGTATCATCCGGTCAGTTTCCTACTGGTGGCCGCGACGCTCGCGCCTCTCCGCGCAGTGTGGGAATTAAGTGAACTGACACTGGCTGGCCGCCCAGCGCGATGGTTGTGGCTGATTGGGTGTTACGTCGGACACGCAGCGGTCGGTTTCTTGCTCTATAGTTTGCTGCGGTACTTGAACATCGGCGCTGAGTGGCACGGGCTGAGCTTCGCCGGCTTGGCTGGCGTTTACCTCACTGGCTACATCTGGCAGCCGCGCGAGCCTGTTCGCTCAACGCGCATCAGCATGACGCCGTTTGTTCATCTATTTTCGCTCGCGGCGATTTTCTTCCTCGTGCGCCAGACGCCGCTTGGCATCATCATGGTGGTGACGTGGCTGATGCTCATCGTAGCCCAGATGTATCTGTCAGCTCATGAAGAAACGCAATCTCTCTATCCGGTTCGCCCACTCCGGATTGTCAGCTACGGCGGCTTGCTGGTGGTGCTGGTCTACGCTTTGTGGCAGATCGCGCCGTCGTTATCGGCCCGCGCGCCGTTGCCAAGCCTATTTGAACAATGGCTTTCTGGCCCAGCCCGCGTGCACACGCTGTTCGGGTTGGCTCTGCTGTTTACGATTTTGCTGAATCGAAGCCGATGGCTCAGCGAAGCGCTGATCAGTGTTGCCGTGCTGGCGGTGGCGCTGGCCTCAGTTGCGTTGACAGACGCATCCTTCTCCATCGCTCTGTGCGGTGGTTTGTTCTACATCTACTTATTGAGCGTTGGTCGTCTCCAGCTTCTACAAACGAGCGAGGAGCCATTCAATCTGACGGTTCCGCGATGGATGCTCGGGCTGGCCAGCATCGTGCTGGCGCTGATCGTTGGCCTGAGCGCCGCCGAGCGCCAATTTGATACAAACGTTTTTCTAATGCTGAGCGCCGGGTTTCTTGTGTTGAGCTTCGGCTGGGAACATCGTCTTTTATCGCCTGTGAGTCGGCTGCTGCGGTTGAGTCTGTTGACGAGCTATGCGCTCGGCCATGCAACGGTGGCCGTGACTGTGTATGCGTTGGTCAGCGCTTATGGGCTAACGGTCTCTTATCATGGCCTTGCGCTGGCTGTGCTGGCCGGGTTCCACGTCATTGGATTTTGGTTTTTGCGACAGCAACAACGAGCGCCATTGCGGCAAGCTGTCGTTGGCGTGGTCGGCGTTCTCTTAGCAGCCATCAGCCTGACGATGACGCTCGTGTTTGTCTCTGACAGTATGGCCAACGCCCTTACCATTCTGCTGCTGACATTGGTAGCGACTATCGCCTACTTAGTCTCGCTGGATCAACCCACAGCTATCGCCCAACACCATCAGCATTCGCATGAACGAAGCCCTCGCCGATGGTGGCACAGAGTCTTACTCGGCGCTGTCAGCTTGTTGATAGTTTTTCTCGGCGGCAGATTTATTCTGACCGGCGAGCTGCCATACCTGATCGCATCCGGCGTCGGCGCGGTCGTGGCAATCCATTTGTTGGTTCGGACGGGCGTTGGCGCTTGGCTTGTCTACCTGAGCGGGTTGGTGCTGGTTGTCGAAGCGCTGTGGGTACTGTTGGTGACGCCAACCGACCTTGCAAAGGTGGCCGGTGTGGCAGCTATTGGTGTGCTGGTGATAGCTGACTTGCTTTACTTGTACGGTTACTCGACGCAGCAATCGGAAGAGGCAACGCCAAGCAGCGCAGACCAACTGATCGCTGCGAGTGCGGCTCGATCTGAAGCTGAAGTTGAGCCTGAATCAGCTTCGTCAGCGAGCACGGCTCGATCTGAAGCTGAAGTTGAGCCTGGATCAGCCTCGTCAGGCGCTGGCGATGCGCCAGTTGATGGCTCAAGCATGCAAGAGCAGACGCCAACTTCGAGTGAGGTGAGCGCCGGCTCATAGTGCGATTTGTGAGTCAGTTTATCCTGTTATCCTGCAAGAGCGCGTTTCCAGCCTGCATGCGCCCGCCAGCGGCGGGCGCTCCCAAACGCAGCCAATTCAAAAATTGCTCTAAGGATTGATCGGTCGTTCGGCCAGCGGCTCGTCTGTGATCAGGATTTGTACGTTTGTTAATTTCTCGCCGGGTTGCAATGTCAGTGTCTGACCGGTGACATCCTGACCATCTACCAAGATGGCTGCCAGTTTGTATTGCAGCGCGGCGAATCCTACTTGAATCTGCGTCTGGCCTGCTTTCAAGTCGGTGAAATGGAACGTGTCCTGACCGGTATAGGTGATGCCGCGTGCGTGGGTGCCAACGCGAACGGATACCATGAAATCGCCCGGCACGGGCGCCTGAGCGTGGCCGATGTACTGCACGGTGCCGCTCACCTGTGTGGCCGGGTTGAGACGGAAGTGAACCGTATTCTCTCCAGGTTGAACGACCAGCCGTTTCAGTTTCCATTCATAGCCGTCGCCTGCCGTGCCGCCATGCGCTGAGATGGTGCAAGGGCCGGGAGACATGCCGGTCAATCGGAATGCGCCGTTTTCATCGGTGATCACTTCGAGGCCGAGGTTGGCGCCATCAACCAAGTCAACGCGGACGTTGGCCAATGGTTGTCCAGTCAGCGCATCGGTCACCGTGCCGCTAACGACGGTTTGATCGGCATGAGGCGTGAACATGAGTTGGATGTCACTGAGCGCATCACCGGGTTTGATCTCCAGCGGCATGGCCGATCCCCACGAGTCGCCGTCGGGATAGTAAGCAAATTCCAATTGGGCATCCGAGCCGGCGAGCCGGCGACGCTCAGCCCGTAGCACGTAACGCCCGGGCGGAATGGTGTGCAGCCGGTAGCGGCCTGCTGCGTCAGTTTTGGCAGTGAACACACCCACCGTCGCCACCTGATCGCCGGCTGTGGTCAGCGCCAGCAATTTGACGATCAGATCGGCAGCCGGCTGCCCGTGCTCGTCGAGCACAAGACCACTGACCTGACCACCCTTGCTCAGACGAATCATGAGATGGCTCACTGACGAGCCTTCGGCAATTTCCAGCGCGCTTCCCGGCTCGGCCTGTTGCTGTTGCAAGTAATCGCCGAGTAGATAATCGCTCTTATGCGCATATAACCGATAGTGCCCCGGATGGACGCGCTTGAAGACGAACATGCCAGCTTCGTTCGTCACGGCTTTGCGTCGTGGCGATAAAGCCGGCTCAGCAACTCGATCTAACCACACCTGCACGCCAGAAAGCGGCGCGCCCGTCTCAGCGCAAACAACTATCCCTTCAACACGACCGCCTCGATATGGGGCAGCCTGGGCCGTCTGCGGCAACCAGCCGGACAATAACCATCCACTCAATAGGATTATGCCAATGACCAATCGCGAGCGATACATGCAACTGCTGCCAAGACCTCCGATCATGATCTCCTCCTTCAAAGCTCAATTGACGCTGTCAATCTTCAGCGCGGGCACATTCTATCCATTTTGTGCTGCCGAGGAAAGTCAATTGAAGGGTTGTTCGTGTCGGCTTGTGGCAACGGCCAACAACAATCAAAGACAAGCACAGATTGATTGATTGACTGATTTGAATCTTCCATCAGTGAATCGGCGCCCGCATTTTTCGCAAGAGCGCATTTTGATGAGAGCGGCATTGATCCACTGCACCGGCGTTGAGTGAGCGCATCGGCGTTGAGTGAGTGCATCGGCGTGAATCCGCTGCATCAGCGTGCATCTGCGTTCCGTGTTGGCGTGTCCCTTGTGATGGTTCGAGGCGAACGCATCTCGTTTTTGGAATTGGGTCTGAGTGATCGGTCGCGCTGCGTTGACAGGCGAAGCAGGCGGCTGATAGCTTTGGCCTCGCACGCGTGCCGCGTATGTCATCATCAACTGACATTGCTGTTGAATTCCGTCAGGTCAGCGTCAGCCTCGATGGGCGCGCTGTGGTGTCTGATTTGAGTTTTCAGATTCATCGCGCAGAGACGGTTGTGCTGCTTGGTCGGAGCGGGTGCGGCAAGACGACGACGCTGAAACTGATCAATCGCTTACTTGAGCCGACGCGCGGCGAGGTTTGGGTCGAAGGCCGAGCGACGACAGAGTGGGACCCGATTCAGTTGCGTCGGCGAATCGGGTACGTCATTCAAGACGTGGGATTGTTTCCGCATTTCACTGTTGAGCGCAACGTGGCGCTCGTGCCGACGTTGGAACGATGGTCGCCGGCGCGCATTCGTGAGCGCACCGATCAACTGCTGCGCATGGTCGGGCTGGAGCCGGAGCAATTCGCCCGACGTTACCCGCACGAGCTGTCCGGTGGCCAGCGGCAACGTGTTGGCGTGGCGCGGGCGTTGGCGGCTGATCCGCCACTGCTGCTGATGGATGAGCCATTCGGCGCGCTTGATCCGATCACGCGGGTGGATATTCAACGCGAATTTCGCCAGCTTCAACAGCAGCTCGGCAAGACGGTTGTTTTCGTCACGCACGACGTGCAGGAGGCTGTGGCGTTGGCCTCCCGTATCGGCTTGATGAAAGATGGCCGCCTGGTCGAACTCGGCACGCCAAGCCAGTTTCTTGAGTCGAGCCATCCAGAAGCGCGCCACTTCATCCAAGCGTTGCAGCATAGACGGGAGCACTTATGAGCCTGAGCGAATTCCTCAGCCGGTACTGGAGCGAAATCCTTCTGCTCACCCAGCAACATATCATGCTTGTCGGCATCGCGACGGGTTTGGCGACGCTGATCGGCGTGCCGCTCGGTGTCCTGATTCGGCAACGCCCTCTGTGTAGTAAGTTGGTGCTCGCACTGGCCAATGTGATACAGACGGTTCCCAGCTTGGCGCTCTTTGGATTCCTCATACCGCTGCCGCTCATTGGCGGCATCGGTCAGCGAACAGCCATTGTGGCCTTGGTGCTCTATGCGTTGTTGCCGATCATTCGCAACACCTACACCGGTCTCATGGGCGTTGATCGCGCCGTGCGCGAAGCCGGGCGCGGCATGGGCATGACCGATCGTCAGCTTCTCTTTCAAGTCGAATTGCCGTTGGCATTGCATGTGATTCTGGCCGGCGTGCGGCTCGCCACAGTCATCTCAGTCGGTCTGGCTACCATTGCTGCATTCATCGGCGCCGGCGGACTTGGCGATCTGATCTTTCGGGGCATCTCAACCGTCAACAACCAACTGATTCTGGCTGGCGCGATTCCAGCAGCCCTGTTGGCCTTGCTGGTTGATGTGGCGCTCGGTTGGATTGAACATCGCTTCAAACCAGGCCGGAGACGGTGATGAAAACAGAGCTAGCACCGCAGACCTCAAGCCTCAACCGCCGAGCTTCTCCACACCGGCCAGCGACAACCAGTGAGCGACAACTCAATTGGCTGCCGGCTCTGAGCGGCTGGCTGTTGCTGACTGGCTTGTGGATTCTGTTGCTGAGCCATTGCGCTGGCCGTGAAGAGCGCATTGTCATTGGCTCAAAAAATTTCACCGAGCAGGTCATCCTTGGCGAGCTGTTAGCGCAGCACATTGAGACGAATACCGGTTTGGCTGTCATGCGCCGACTCAATTTGGGCGGCACGTTCATTTGCCATCAGGCTATTCGAGCCGGCGATATTGATCTGTATGTCGAATACACAGGCACGGCCTTGACGGCCATCTTGAAGCAGCAACCGACGAGCGATGCGGCGGAAGTCTACCGGCGCGTCAAACAAGAATATGCTGAGCAGTTCCAGCTTGAGTGGATGCAGCCGCTGGGATTCAACAACACGTTTGCCATGATCGTGCGCGGCGAGGACGCGCGCGCGTTGAACATACGAACGATCTCGCAGGCGGCAGAGCACACGCCGCGCTGGCGAGCCGGTTTCGGACCTGAGTTCATGGAACGCGCCGACGGCTATAACGGGTTGGCAAAAACCTATGGACTCAAGTTTGCCCAGCCGCCGCGCATTATGGACCTGGGCTTGATGTACCGCGCGCTGATTGAAAGACAGGTAGACATCGTCGCCGGCAATTCAACCGATGGGCTGATTGCCAGCCTTGATCTTGTTGTCCTTGAAGACGACAGGCATTACTTCCCACCTTATGAAGCGGCTCCTGTCGTGCGTCGGCAGACATTAGAGCGACATCCGGCGCTGCGTCAGGCACTGCACCAACTGGGCGGATGTATCTCAGCCGAGCAGATGCGTCAGTTGAATTATCAGGTTGATGGCCGACAGCGCGATGTCAGGCAGGTTGTGCAAGAGTTTCGACAAACGGCTTGCCGGTGATCGGTCGGCAAAAATTTTATGTTCACCCCCTGTGAAAATCGCCCACAAAACACACGAATCTCATGAACGAATTGTACTTTCATCGTTCGTGGCGTGCGCGGAGCATAAGAGCGATTCCTCGGAAAACGTCAAAGCTCAGCGTGCGCCGAAGGCGCAAACAGCAGGTAGCCAGACGTGCAACGTCTGGAGCAGCAGACCAAACAATCATGGCGCGTTGGCGACGCGCCGAGATGTGCGCGTTCGTAGCCGCCGCTTGAACAGCCTGAACGAGCCGACGGCAGAACGAAGTGGCGCCCCCTCAGGGCGCGAGGGATTGGGGATGACGCTCACCCAGATGTTCCACGTCTGGCTACCCTCTTGCGGCGTCTAACGACGCTGCGTCCCAAGATCGCTCCTTTGAAAATGTGGCACAGGCGTTCCCGCCTGTCCGCTCCTTTGAAAATGTGGCACAGGCGTTCCCGCCTGTCCTCCGTTTTCATGCTTCGCGGCGCGCTGTTGCATAGAGGCGATTCTCCCGAAAGCGACATTTTCAGCGTTCGTGGTGTCTCCAGAGCATAGGGGCGATTGCCTCTGCACTGGCTTTGCGCCTTGTACGGTGTTTCTGCAATTGGCTATACTGGCGGCTCGCAATTGAGAGAGCCGTCATGAAATTAGTCAGCTTTCAACGTGGCGCCACAGCTTCCTACGGCGTTGTCATCGAGGAGGGCATCATTGATGTTGGCCATCGGCTTGACCATCCTTATTTGACGCTGCGGGCCGTGCTGGAGGCCAACGCATTGGGCGAGGTGGCGGAGTATGTCGCAGGACGGCCCGCCGACCTGAGCTTTGACGAGGTTACGTTTTTGCCTGTTATTCCCAATCCGGATAAGATTCTCTGCGTCGGCATCAACTATGAAGCGCACCGCCTGGAGACAGGACGCGACAAAACCGAATATCCTGTCCTGTTCACTCGTTTTGCCAACACACAGGTTGGCCACAATCAACCGATCATCCGGCCGCGCGTTTCTGAGAAATTGGATTATGAAGGCGAGCTGGCCGTCATCATCGGCAAGAGAGGTCGGTACATTGATCGGGCGGCAGCGTTGTCTCATGTGGCAGGGTACGCCTGTTATAACGATGCAAGCGTGCGCGATTGGCAACGGCATACATCGCAGTTCACGCCGGGCAAAAATTTTCCCGCAACCGGCGGATTCGGTCCCTGGATGGTAACAGCCGATGAGATTCCCGATCCGACGCAACTGACACTAAGCACGCGACTGAACGGTGTTCAGATGCAGCACGCTCGGACCGACGATCTGATCTTCACCATCCCTGAGTTGATTGCTTATATCTCGACGTTCACAGAATTGGTCCCTGGCGATGTCATTTCCACCGGCACGCCCGGCGGGGTGGGCTTCGCGCGGCGTCCACCCGTGTTCATGAAACCCGGCGATCTCGTTGAAGTGGAAATTTCAGGGATCGGCGTTTTGCGAAATCCTATCATCAAGGAAACAGCCCATGCCGATTAGCAAAGACGAATTTCGCCAATCACTCAGCCGCTTCGCCAGCGGCGTCACTGTCGTCACCACTCGTGATGCTGACGGATGCCCACGGGGCATGACTGTCAGCGCCTTCTGTTCACTCTCGCTTGAGCCGCCGCTGGTGCTCATCTGCATTGACAAAACTGCGGAGAGTCACCCGGCGTTTAGCCAAAGCGGTGTGTTTGCCGTCAACGTGTTGGCTGATAATCAGGAGTTTCTCTCGCGCCAATTTTCGACTGCCGTGGAAGACCGATTTGCCGGCATCGCATATCATGCAGGGCTGGATGGCGTGCCGGTGCTGGACGGCGCGCTGGCCAATTTGCAATGCCGCTTGGTGCACAGTTACGATGGCGGCGACCATACGATTTTTGTTGGCCAAATTGAAGCAACCACGGTGCGCGAGGGCAATCCATTGCTTTACTTCCGTGGGCGCTACAGACAACTGGCGGAGTGAGGGCGGTTCTCGATGAAACTGATCGTCGGCATCTCTGGCAGCAGTGGCGTCATCTATGGCATTCGTTTGCTGGAGATTCTCCAATCGGTGCCGCACATCGAAACACATCTGATCATGACGCCGGCAGCTCGGCAAACGATTACGCTGGAGACTGACTATCAGCCCAGCGCGGTCGAAGCGCTGGCCCGCGTCGTCCATAAATTCGGTGACATCGCTGCCTCGCTTTCTTCAGGATCGTTCGCGGTCGCCGGCATGATCGTCATTCCCTGCTCGATCAAAACGCTGGCCGGCATCGCCTATTCCTATAGCGACAACTTGCTGACGCGCGCCGCTGATGTGACGCTCAAAGAGCGGCGACGATTGGTGCTCGTTGTGCGCGAAACGCCGCTGCATCTTGGCCATCTGCGGCTGATGGCGCAGGCAACAGAAATCGGCGCGATCATCATGCCGCCCGTGCCAGCCTTTTATCACCGCCCGCAAACACTCGATGACATCATCAATCAAACAGTCAATCGCGCATTAGACCTGCTCGGCATTGAGCTTGCCCAGGACCTCTTCCAACGCTGGACTGGACCTCATAAACGAGCGTGAGCGCATGAATCAACAATAACGAGCATCCGCGCTGGTGGTCATGCTTGTCGGAGCGCGTCAACGCTTGGAGCCTATAACGAACGGTTTACGCTCAATCCCATGAACGTTGGTCATGGCTGCTGGAGCGCGTCAGCACTTGGTGCGCCGCTTTGGTTGTTCCCCTCTGACTCGCCTCAGGTTCTTGACGCTTCTTCAGCAAGCATGCTTCGCGCAGCCTCAAGCGCTTCGTCTAAGTTCGTCACCTTCCCGTCTAGTTGCTGTTCGTAGATGGCCTGTAGGATTTTGCCCATGCGCGGACCGGGTGCCATGCCTATTTGAATCAAATGCCGTCCCATCAAAATTGGTTTGGGCGGCGCATGCTCAACAGCCAATGCCCGCGCTTTCTGGATGAACCATTCTTGCGCCGATGATTCGCTGGCCGGGCCGCGCGCCAGGGCATCGGCTTTGGATGCCAGATAGAGCAGCTCCAGGTCGCATTTCTTGGCCAGGCGGCGAAACGCGCCATCGCTAACGCGGTCGCGGTCTTTGTAAAAGTGAGATGGCTTCAGATGATTGACCACTAACTGAACGACGTGATGCCGGACATCGAAGCCGTTAATTGTGTGAATGTTCAATGCGTCGAGCACGCGCAGCGTTGGTTCACGCCCGCGTTCTTCGTGTTCGGGTGAGCGGATATGGCCACGGTCAAACACAGTCGTCTGCGGCTTGGCAATGTCGTGCAACAAGACAGCCAACACGACTGTGAGCTTCAGTTCTTTGGGCAAGCCTTGGCTCAAGGCGACGGCTTGATCCACAGCCATCAGCGTATGCACCCAAACATCCCCTTCCGGATGCCACTGCGGGTCTTGTGGACAACCGACCATCGGCAGCAACTCAGGCAGTAACTTCTCGATGATGCCCAGCTCCAACGCCGCTTGCAATCCAATCGAAGGCCGACGCGCCAGCAGAAACAATTTCTCAAACTCGCCCCAGATGCGCTCCTTTGGCAAATCATCCAGCGCAATCGAGCGGCACAGCTCTTTGGTTTGTTGGTCAATCTCAAATTCAAATCGCGCGGCCAACTGCATGGCGCGCAGCACGCGCAGGCTGTCTTCAACAAACGTGTTCGGATCAACGACACGAATCACTCGCTGGTCAATATCGCCGATGCCGCCGTGAGGATCAATCAACTCGTCGGTCAACGGATCATACATGATCGCGTTGATGGTGAAATCGCGCCGACGGGCTGCTTCTTCAAACGACATGAATGGATCGCCGGTGACGTCGAATCCGCGATGCCCGCGCGCAACTTTCGATTCACGACGCGGCAAACTGACATCAATCTCCAACGACCCTGATTCATCCCTGACCAGCAGTTTGTAAACGGTGAAACGCTCACCTACTGCATTGACACTGCCAAATGGTTCAATGACGGCTCGGAGTATCTCAGGCGGAATGCGATAGACTTCGATGTCATAATCTTTCGATGCAATGCCCATCAGGCGGTCGCGCACACCGCCGCCCACAAACAGCGCCCGACCGCCAGCCTCGCGTATCGCGCGACAAAGCGAAACAACGACACTGTCAATCGCTTGAAGAGATGCGCCACGAATCGCCACAGCAGAACTTTTCACGAACGCCGATCGCCGGAGGGCGGGTTCGCGTGTATGACCTGGTGCAATCCGGCGTGCAGCGGGTTACCACTGGCCGACGGCCCAGCGCCCTGCTCAATCACATCCATGAATGCGCTCACCGAGAAGACCGCTCGGCCGATGCCCGCCTCGCCATATCCAGGCGGCACCGGCAAACGATAACTGGCGTGCAAGTCGCGCCACGTTTCCAGCAACCGCAGATGATATTCGAGCGGCGCTCCTTGCGGATTCAGTGGACCCAGCCCCGTCAATGGCTCCGGACACCAAACGGTGAACCGGGGAGTGATGCCATGTGACATGAAAAAGTTCAACCCTTCGGCGGTCGAGGCAATAGCTTCATCAACCGTGTCGAACCCATAGGGCTTTGCCATTTCGACGCCGGCGACGAAATTGGGAATCACATGAGACGGCTCGAAAATCGTCGCTGCATCGAGGATGCGCTTGATCCACTCGTTCCGCCCAATGTAGCGCGCTTTGCCAGGACAGATCAGGTTGAAGAGTCGTTCATCCCAAATCTCGTAGTTGGGATGATAGATTTGCACGCCGACGTCTTTGAGTTTTTTCACTTCGTCCACAGGCAGCGCCTGCACAACCATCTTGCTGATCCAGCGTCCGGGAAACCGCTGCTCAATCGCTTCGGCATACCGCGCATAAAAGTCAACTTCCGACAAACCGTGTAGCTTCGTGGTGACGCTTCCGCCGGTGATCGTATAGGCGCGGCTGATCGGTTCTTGCGTGTCTGTCTGGTTGATGATCGCCAGCGCTTCCAGGATTTCGTCAACCGATTTGACACCCGTGTAAGGCCGTCCGGCTTCGAGTTGTTGCCTGTAGTTCTCGTTGATGTCGCAGAACTGACATTCCTCTTGCTTGCCGAAATACTGGCAGATGCGATAGACGGTCAGGTAAATCAGGTAACCCCATTCAATCGTCGGCGCAATTTCGATCACACGTTTGCCGTTGGAGAGCGTGTGCGTGTAATACTCCGGCACAGGCTGAAAGCCAACATGGCAGATCGTCACGCCATTGAGTTTGAGCGCCACTTGCTCCTCGTCAACTTCGACACGATACGGCGAGGCCGGATTCAACCGCACGGAGACAATCGTGCGCCGGAAGCCGTATGGTCCGCCTTCCAGGCAAATTTCTTCCGGCGCGCGCCAGTGCTCCTGCTGCTCCATCTCCTTCAGTGGCACGAGATCAAATGAGAAGATGAAATAAGCTTTGAGCTTGTGTTGCGCGGCGACACGTAGCGCCTCCTCCGTGAAGGCGACGCCCAGACGTAGCATGTCTGTCTTGACAATCGCCTCCGGTGGCAGACTGTCATGCCGCTTGATCAACGCTTCGAGCTGATCCAGATACTGCTCATGGCTGAGCGTTGGTTGCTGATTGAGTCCCGACATCAACATTGCTGTTGCACGCTCTCCAGTAGCCTACGCTGGCTATCGGCAGCCGAGTTGGTCTATCAAATATGCTTTCACTTGATCAGCAGCGATACGAATTTGCTGCATTGAATCGCGGTCACGGACAGTCACCTGCTGATCCTCGAGCGATTGCACATCAACGGTGACGCAGTAGGGCGTGCCGATTTCATCTTGCCGGCGATAAAGCCGACCAATTGAACCCGTGTCGTCATAAACGGCGCGCATCGCTGGCTGAAGATCGCGTTTGATCCTTCGCGCCATTTCGACAATTTCCGGGCGATTGCGGAGCAGCGGCAGCACGGCCACTTTGATCGGCGCGAGGTCTTTGTGAAGTTTCAGCACAACGCGCTTTTCGCCTCGCACTAACTCTTCGTCATAAGCATCGCACAAGAAAGCCAACGTCGCGCGGTCAGCGCCGGCTGATGGCTCGATCACATAAGGGATGATATGCTCCTTCGTCTCTTCATCGAAGAATGTCAGATCAGTAACGCTGTGTGTATTAGCCGGATTCAACTTGGAATGCGAGCGAAGGTCAAAATCAGTGCGGTTGGCGATGCCCTCAATCTCCGACCAACCAATCGAGAAGAGATATTCAATGTCAATCGTGCGCTTGGCATAGTGGGCGAGTTCTTCCGGAGTCTGTTCACGTTTGCGCAAATTCTCAGGGCGAATGCCCAGATTCAGATACCAATTGAACCGCTCCTCAACCCATCGCTCAAACCATTCTTCATCCGTGCCAGGCTTGACGAAGTATTCGATTTCCATTTGCTCAAACTCGCGTGTGCGGAAGGTGAAATTGCCTGGCGTGATTTCGTTGCGGAACGCTTTCCCGATTTGCGCAATGCCAAACGGCAGTTTGCGCCGCATGGTCGTCTGCACATTGAGGAAGTTAACAAAAATGCCTTGCGCCGTTTCAGGTCGTAGATAAACAAGCGCCCCTTCATCTTCGACCGGCCCCACGAAAGTCTTGAACATGAGATTGAACATGCGCGGCTCAGTCAACTCACCGTTGCATGATGGGCATCGGTCGCCATTGACGTGATCGGCGCGGAATCGCTTCTTGCATTCTTTACAATCAACCAGCGGATCGGAGAACGTCTCTTCATGACCTGAGTATTTCCACACCTGCCGATTCATGAGGATCGCGGCATCCAGACCTTCCATGTCGTCGCGCTCATAGACCACCGAGCGCCACCATGCGCGTTTGACGTTGTTTTTTAATTCCACACCGAGCGGGCCATAATCCCATGTGCTTTCCAGTCCACCATAGACTTCGCTGCTGGGGAAAATAAAGCCGCGCCGTTTACACAATGATTTAATTTTCTCTAAATCTCCAGGCATATCTGTATTGCGTACCTCAACGTTTTTTGCCTCGTTACTAAAACGCAGAATGATAACGGATCAGGGGATTACAGTAAACCGGTCGCAAGCCTTTGCCACGAAAGGGAACAAAATCCTACGACTTTTCAACAAGAGCCTCATGCATCGGCGAGCGCCTGCCGTACCTTCTCCAACGCGCCGTATAGGATTTCGTCTTCGCGCGCTATACACACGCGCATGTAGCGCCGCCACTCGTCGCCATCGGCGAACGCGCTGCCCGGCACAGCAGCCACGCCAGCACGCTCCATCAGAAACTGATTCAACTGCATGGCGTCGTCAAACCTGTCGGGTATGCGCGCCCAAAGGTAAAATGCCGAGCCGGATTCGTAGACCTGAAAGCCAACCTCGGCGAGCGTGTGGGCCGCGAAACGACGACGAGCCATGAACTGGTCGCGTAATCGCGGGTAGTAGCCGGGATCAGCCATCAACACGCGGGCCAACGCCTTCTGGAGCGGCGTCGGCGTGCACACATAGAGCACATTGATTGCGTTGTTCAATGGCGCAACCAGCGAGCCTGAACCGTAGGTATAGCCGATCCGCCAGCCCGATATGTTCCATGATTTGGAGAATGAATTGATTGTGATGGTCCGCTCCCACATGCCGGGCAACGAGGCGATAGAAATATGCTTCCGCTCGCCAACCACGTGATGCTCGTAGACCTCATCGGCGAGGCATAGCAGATCGAGTTCCTGACAGATCGAGGCAATGATTTCAAGCTCGTCCTGGCTAAACACTTTGCCGGTGGGATTCGCCGGCGTGCAGACAATAATCGCGCGCAAGGGGAACGACGAGCGATCCTTTAACTGACGGCAATGTGTCTTTAGTGCGTCGCCGTCGAGTTCAAGCGATGGGCCGCGCAGCGGAAATACTTCCGTGTGGCCGCCCAGATCGCCGATGACGCGCCGATGGTAAGGATAATATGGCTCGAACACGAGCGCGGCCGCGCCGCGAAGATACGTATGCGCGACGGCCACCACGCCGCCAGTGCCGCCAGGCGTGATGAGCAGTTCCATCGGCGTCGCATCAGGATCAACACGGACGCCGTTGAACGCAGCGATTTTGGCGGCGACAGCCGCGCGCAATTGCGCATCGCCTTCCGATGGACTGTAATGATTCTCACTCGCTGTGATGATCTCACAAGCCGCACGCGCCAGCGCCGGATCAATCGGCAACTCTGACTGCCCCTGAACAAGATTGCCGCTGCGTGGCACGAGTCGGGTAATGGCGCGAATGTCTGGTTGGTGTTTGTTGCTCATCTGTGTGTTGTGCCTCCTGTGATTGCGGGCGGCGCACTATAACACATGACCTTGATCCAGGACAATCAACCGAGCAGGGTTGATAACAAATGCCGATGAAGATCACACATTACCGCTCAGTTAGTTTTAGAGCAATTTTCAATTGCCATTGGCCTGGTGGCGCCGCATCTTGCTGGCTCATGCACGCCGGCGTGGCCTCCCAGGGTAAGCTCACTCGCAAACCGCTCTAGGTTCTGCCATGCTTTTTGGCTCTATGAACGTGATCTCTCCCTTCGCAATTGGATAACCCTCGGCGAGCTTCTTGTTGTTTTGGAAAGTCGAAACCGGCGATCACTCGTCTGGCAATGAGCCATCCGCCATCAACGCTCACGCTTGACCAATACTCTCCAACGATTCAGCAGGGAAGATGATGCGATCATAAACACCCGCCAATCTCAACGTGACACCAATCGAGGTTAACAATACGCTTGCCTCCAAGCCGCTCAACATGGAATACAACCAGGTGCCATCGGGTTGGCGGCGATCGTGTTCAATCAGCGGCTTCGATGGAGAGACGAGCAGGTAATCCGTCAGCGAACGCAGCCACACCTGATACCGTGACCACTTCTCTTCTCGATCAAAGGCTTCGATGGCCGGTGAAAGTACCTCGATGATGACGGTCGGATTCAGAAGTACATCCTAATGCTCGTCATGGAACTGCATGTCGCCACATACCACGAGCACGTCGGGATACGAATACAACCCCTTCGATGATTCGAGCGGTTTGGATGTCGGCCCACTACGCACTTTCGTGTCTTTTGAAAAAACGCGACAGGGCTTGTCACGCAACTGAGCGTAGAGCTCGCCGGTAATGTTCGTGCAAATCGTGCCATGGTCAGGATGCTCGCCCGCCATGGCATAGACCTCTCTATCCAGGCATTCGTGGCGTTCTTCTGACTGCCGCTCCATAGCGAGGTATTCATCCACGGTGAAGCGAAGTCGGTTTTGTGGAAAACGCATAAACCTAACCCCCGCCCTGATTGTATCTCGCCGGAAGACGACCGAGAAGACTCATCAGGGGAATCGCCCATGTGTCATCACACGCCACGAACACTGAAAATGGAGCACAGGCCGAATGCCTGTGCCACATTCTCAAAGGAGCACGGTTGCAGTTCGTTTGAAAGCCATGAGGTTTGAAGGAGCTCATTGTTGAAGGATGAACATGAGCACGGAGCCATCGAAAGAAAATCGCCTCTGCCGCCGGAGGCACTTCCCGTCCTTGGCGTTCACTGTGCTTCTGTGGCCGGCTTTGAAACGGACTTGCACAAACAGTTTCAGCCGAGCCATCTTGTCGGTTCGTGCGGGAACTCACCGGCGGCAGAGTTGCTAGGAGAGGGCTACTGAGATGACGAGTTTACCGCCCACACAATCGGCTTGAACGTCCAGAATTGCAGCTTGGTCAGCTCGTCAGCCTGGCGATTTTGGATGACGCTCGTCGGCAGCACGCTCACGGCACGTAGACTCACCGGGGTTGGCGCCCCTTGCGCCAGGGCGGTCTGTTCCGGACGATTGACCAATCCCATGAACCAGCCGTCGTTGCGATTGGCGCCGGTGTTTTCCTGTAAACCTACGCCCATGCGCGCGCCCATTTCCTTGGAGACCGCGAGAATCGGTCCTTTTTGATAGCGTCCCGTCGAAAACGGCGTGCGGCCAAACACGGACCGCCAACCCGCGATGCCGCCGACATGCTCGCCCGTTCGGGGATTGCGACCATCCCGCTCAAACGTGCCACGAGCGCGCGATTCTGGATGTATAAATTCCTATTGGCCAGGTAATCGGGCCGTGTCCGAATCGGTTCTTCATCGTGCGTGATGATCGTGACATAGAGCGGCGGCAAGGCGCTGGCACTATCGGGTCTTTCTTGCGCCAGTGGCCGTAAAGCCAATCCTACATGGACCAGGTCCAGCATTAACAGAGCGCAAAGTGTAAGCTTCAACATAACAGAAGAAGTTCGGTTTGATTTTTTTCATTTTTGTGACTCCTGTGAAAACTCCCTGGGAGCGCACGCTCCAGCATGCCGGAGCCTGCTCACAAGCGGGTGCTGCGCTGGAGGCGCAAACACAGGGTAGCCAGACGCGCAACGTCTAGGCAGTCGTCATCCCAAAATCGTTCGCGCCCTGAAGGGGCGCCACCCGTTCCCCATCGCTTCGTTCATGCTGTCCAAATCGCTGCTACGAACGCGCACCACGAGGCACTGCTTCTTCACTTGGCAGTGATCGTCGCCACACCATTGGTCCGTGACTCCACGCTGCCGGAAACAAGCCAGACTTTGGCCGGCTCGTAGTCGGAGAGGTAGGCGTCCAAGAACGCAACGCCGGCCATCGCAATCTCATCGTGGAAGCGACGGCCCGGTCCCGAATCACTCAAATTGAACGTGCTGTGAACGGCATCCGGACTTTCGATCCACAGCTCGTACTTATCGCCCGGCGGCATGCGCTTGAACGGCTCACGACGATCAATCGCGATCTCTCCCAGTACATTGTCACCGGCTCCGCTGGCCGTCATCACAGGCCGGTCCACCTCGCGCCACGAGTCATCAAAAAATCCAAACCGGCCCGGCCCCTGTGGCGAGAGCGCCAAGAACGCACGCGGCAGCGGGTGTCGCCAGCTTATGTCGTTGTATCCTTCGACGTAGTTCACGCGTGCGCCAGCTATTGTCATCGTGGTAAACGCGCCGAACGAATGCCCGGCATAAGCCACACGTGTCAGATCAACTCGTCCTTGTAGTTGAGGAAACGCAGCAACAATCTGAGGCAGCGCGTCCAGAACGGCGCGCGCATCGGTTGGACGATACCAGGTCATCGCGATGAGCTGCAAGCAGGTTTGCAGATCGCTGATGCCCAGCTTCCGACACAAAGCCAACCGGTCTGGCTCGACGTGCGCCGGATGAACCACGATGTAACCGGCGCGCGCGAGCACTTCGCTCCATTCACGGTTCATGTCGAGGCTGACGGTGTTTCGCGGCCCGCCGCCGTGCGACCAAACAATCACAGGGCGCGGTTGCATCACTGCGCGCGAAAACCGCACCAGAATCGGCAGTCGGCGATTCTCGGCCACATTGTGCACAGTGTATCCTTGAAGCACTTCAATTGTGGAGAGGTCATACCAGATCGGCGGCTGATAGGCCGACGCGAGCTGCGCTGGGTTACTCGGCCTCACTGGGCGTGTTGCCGCGCCAGACCTCCCTTGGGCGGCGTTGAACGGCGAAAGCCAACATGTGAGCATCAACAAGCAAAATCCTAGGATCGAGGTTGAGAGCCTCATTGTTTGGTCCTCCGAAAGCGTTTCGAGGTGGCGAGCTGGGAAAAAGTCTGACTTTTTTTGAGTGGGCGTCGTGCACAATCCATCACAGCACTCTCCGTAGTCTTATTCGGCACACTAGGGAAAATAACCGGCGATTGTACGTAGGAATGCTGATTCCAGCAACGCGCGCCTTTTGAGATAATGATGGCGACGATGTTTGAAGGAGGTAAAGAGCCAAGATCGTGGTCGCAGAGATGGGCTGACCGTCTGACATCGTCCGGTCGGCCCTGGAGTTGATTTCGACAACAGTCCTCCTGGTAACCGCCAGGATGCCGCTACAACATCCTCGTTCCTCCCAATGGCTGACGGGCATCCTGGCGGTTTTTTTCTTTCAGCACATCCCTGTGGGCAGATGCCATCGGGTGGCTGAAGCTGGAGAGAGCAGACTGACGACGGTTGCCCGTTGTCAATGGCCAATTGGTTACAGTGGGCTTTGGTTGCGTGTTCATCCCTGACGGTATTTTGCTCACTACCGACAGGCCTTTGACCTGAACCTCCTCTGAAAACTGGTGTAATTACCGTGGCGCGGCCTGCTCCTGGTCCATACGCGCTGTCACTTGGCGTTTGGGCGTTGGCTGATTATGCTTTAACGCGATATGAAGCAGTCAGGGCGGCGGTCAATAGCAATAGCATCGTGGAGCGTGGCGCTCCTGTTGTTGATCGCAACGCTGGTGAGTTGGACGCCAGCTCAACAAAGCCCTCGCCTCACCCGACCACGCTGGGTTACTAAGCCGGCTCCCAACGATCAACCCTCGTCGGCAGCCGGACGCTCAACCGAGACTGCTTCCTCGCCGGGCTCGGCTCTGGACCGCGACCTGGAGATTGCCGCCCATTTTGCGCCGATCATCCATCAAGGATTGAATGGCCAGCCACGCTTCGACTTCATCACTAACTTTGACTTCGACGGCGATTGGCGCGGCGACAACAATTGGCAGAATGCCGATGATCGAACCTATCCGCTACGCGCTTACGTCTATTACGCTGTGATCGAAACAGAGACGCATTACTACGTCCATTACGCGCTGTTCCATCCGCGCGACTACAAGGGTGGCTTGTTTCAATCATGGTTGCTGGCCGAAGCATTGCGTCAAGCGCAGGATCGTATTAAAAACGGTCTGCCGCCTGAAGCCGAAGACCTATCACTGTCTCATGAAAACGATCTGGAAGGGTGCTTGGTAGTGGCCGAAAAGCGCCAGCAGAAGTTGGACGAAGCGATTGTCGTCTACGTGGTGACGATGGCTCATCACACTTTTCATCTGTATCGCGCGCCGAACGAGCTGAACTCAATTGGCTATGTGATCCAAGTGGAAGGGTCGCATCCGGTGTTGTTCTGCGAGCCGAAAGGCCATGGCGTCTTCGCCTACACGGGCAAGCCACATCAACTGAAAGACGCCACGCGAGGCACGCTGATCTACTCATACACCGGCCAGCCGGACGACCCGGAACAGATCGGGGATCGAAAAGTCGGGTATCGTTTGATTCCGATCTACGGAACGCTCTGGCAACGGGCGCGCGCCAACGCCGAAGAGACCTACGGACTGATGACTGATTATGGTTCGATCACCTTGAACGTCATCGAGAACAATCAATCGGTTCAAAAGCAAATCCCTATCGGTCGGCTCGGCGCTGCATTCCTTGGCGTGGTCGGCGCAGCGAATAAAGCTCGCCCGCCGTGGGCATGGTACGACTATCGTGAGCGCCAATCGGTGCGTGGCGAGTTCTTCTTTGATCCCGCCGGGTTTGTCAAGCGCTCCTTTTACCTCTACAACACCTGGTCAACGACCTACGTTCACCATCCGTTTTTGGAGGTGTGGCGAGACCCGTCAACGCCCGGACGAGCGGCTGAGCGTTAACGCAAGCGCCGGGCCTGGCATTGATCTGCTTTGCTCGGCTCTGCCTTGCATGCGCGGCTGAATTGCATTGATGATTATTCGCCAACCGTCGCTTGCTTATGCGCAAGAGCGAAAACGCCAGCGAGGTTGGGCTCAATTGCATTGACTATTCGCCAAGTGCGGCTAGCGCCTTCTGCACATTGGCGACTGCTAGAATCACAGTGGCTCGAGGCGTGCCGCTATTGGTCGTTGCATAGGCATACTTGATGTTGATCCGAGCCTTGGCTAGTTTTTGTGCGACCTCGGCCAACGCGCCGGGGCGGTTCTCCAAACTCACTGCTAGCACGTCTTCTTCTGTGACGCGAAACTTCGCCAGCTTTAACAATTCCTTGACACGAGCCGGATGATCCACCACCAACCGAAGCTTCGCTTTGCCTTTTTGCTCCGGCGCTAACATGGCAAAGATGTTCACGCCGGCCTGCCCCAGCGTTGAGCATAGGTGAGCCAGCGCTCCCGGTTTGTTTTCCATCGCAATGACCAGTTGAGTGATTTTGGGCATAGGTCCTCCTTATACCAATTGCGAATCGTGGATTGCCGATTGATAAAGCTCAGTCAAATTGACGAGTGACCACAGGCAACTGAGCATGGAGTTTTCAAACGCAACTGGCATTATAGTTGAATTATGAATGCCCCCGTCTCTCAATCGTGTATGCCAACACGCAGGTTGATGACCTTTCGTGAGCTCGGCAGTTACTTCGCTGAAGATGTTTCAGCATGACTCTGGGATTGTTGTTTGCGAACGTTGGCGCGGTTGGACGCGATGTTGGACGCGAGGACAACCGGCAGAAAACCTTCAGGCAAACGAAATTCCAGAGCCAGATGACGGTTCTCCTTCCATATTCCGAGTGAGGCCGGTTGGAACGCCGTGGCAAACATCGAAAGCATCCCGGCGATGCGGGCATCATCCTTGACCGCCTGCTGACGCAATGTGTCGGTGAAGTGTCTGATCGTGGACGGCGATACATAACCCCAACCCGACACAGACTGCGGCAATCCCTGCATGGCTCGTGTAAATTCGGGCACATCAGCCAGCGTACGACCTGCCCGACGCTGTTCTATAGCACTTTGGATCGAACTCGATTGAGGACTCACGGCAAGAAAATCATCAAGCAGAGCGTAATGCCACTGACCAAACTGGTTGATCCGAATGCCACGGTGAGAGACCGCGCGGCGATTTGAACGGTTAGCAATTTGCATCAGATTGAGCGTCCGCTCCACAAGCGGGCGGTTGCGTAAACTGACAAGAGCAGTGAGATTCAGTGTATCAACCTGGCCGTGCGATTCGTTGAGCCACGATTGAAGCGAATCGGTGCTGACGCTAAGACTGCCGAGCGCGGGGAGCAATTGATAGCGAAGCTGACGATCGAGCACTCTTTCAATCACCGGACGCAGCAACCGACCGCTGCCTCGGCTCGACGACACGGACTGCTGCTGCCCCAACGCATAGGCGTCGTACAGCATCGGCCAGTCGAGAGCTAACGTGATAGAGGCATCGGTTTGAGCAGACTGCCATTGCGCAGGGCGTAATCCGACATCAACGAGTTTGAACAAATCCGAGATGGCCTGCGCTGAACCACTGAAGGAGCGTTCTTCCAGCAAGAGCCCGCTGACGATTGTCTGCGGGCCTTGGCACTGTATGCCGAGGGCGACTTTGGGCAGTTTCTGGATATTGAGCCGTTTCAGCATCTGACCTACAGCGGTAAAGGAATTTGCTTTTTCCTGCGAGGCGGATACTGACACGGGTCGTTGTGCTTCGATCAATTGCTGTGCCAGGGCTGGGTCTACATACACAAAGATCGGCATGCTCGCCCAGCGAGCTCGCCCGGCTTTGAAACCGGGATCATCGGATAAGCTGCGCGGCGACGTCTTTCCCTGAAGCGCGCCCGCCACGACGCTTGGATCGCCTACGACCAGCGTGTCATTGAGCATCGCGAAATCCAGTTTCGGTAAGCCATTGGATGAGCCGCCGAGCGAGAGGTTCTTGGCCAGCGGCGACTTCAAGAGCTGAACCAGTTGGTTGTTGCCAGAAGCGAACTGAATGAACGCGCCGACAAGCAATTTGCGATTGAGTGGTTGCTCGGCAGAGACAGCCTGCGCCGGATCGGGCCACAGCGCCAATGTCAGTTGCGCTCCTTCCAACGAGGGGGCCACCACCGGCCAGAACGCTTCGACAATGGCCCCGCCTTCCGGCGCTTGTTTCAGCTTCGGATAAAGCAACGGCCAAAGGCCTTTCCACAGATCAATCAATCTGAGGGTCTCAACCTGTGCCTTCAGGTCTTTCACCTGGATGAAGGCAACAGCATCTGAGGGAACGAATTGATCAAGCCTCGGACTACTGGTTGAAGCCGGCGACGCAGTGACGCGCGCTGCCGGTTGTTGCGCGGAAGCTGGGGTTGCGATCAGTTGGGTTGGGACATGGATTGCCAGAAGAAAACTGACAACCGCGCTCAATATGATAGTCGCCATGCGCATCGTCATACTCCTGCTACTGTGATATACATCCGCGCCTATAGATGCACATCCGGCTCAAAGTGCTGCAAGCAACATTTTGCAGCAAAAGGTCGGCAGCGATGACTGCCTAGGCGCCAGTACCGTAAACCGGGATCAGCGCGCCGTGAATGTGTTTGGCGGCATCCGAGGCAAGAAACAGAATCACCTGAGCAAGAGCTTCGGGTTGAACCCATGTTGAAAAATCGGCATCAGGCATGGCCTGACGATTCAGCGGTGTATCAAGCGTGGCAGGCAGCACAGCATTGACGTTGATGTTGTGACCAGCTACTTCACTGGCAATAGCCTGTGTGAGCGCATGAACGCCTGCTTTGGAAACAGCATACGCAGCAGCCCCAGGAAATGGCGCGACCGCAGCACGGGCACCGACAAAAATAATTTTGCCGCCGCCTTGATCGAGCATGTGATTGAGCACGGTCTTACTGCAAAAGAAGGCCGACTTCAGATTCAGCGTCATCATGTAATCCCATGTCGTCTCCTCCATCTGAACGACACGAACATCGCCAATGTAGCCGCCGACCAAATGCACCAGTACGTCAATCCGACCAAACGTGTCGAAGACCTGATAGACCGCGTCGCGGAATGGTTCCTCACGAGTGACATCAACAGCGTAGCCGCGAAGTCGCTCATGTTCGCCTCCGAGAAAATCAATCAGTTCAGCCCAATGCTCCGGTGTCCGGTAAATCGCAATGACGGTCGCATCGGTCTGTAAAAACGCGCGCGTCACGACTCGGCCCAAACTGCCGGTGGCGCCCGTGATGATGGTGACAGGTCTGTCCATCACTCCCTCATTTGCAGCGTTTGCAGGTGCTGTAGATAGGCTTGCTGCAAGTCCTGATAAAGTTGTTCGAGTCGGTCATACAGCCGCTTATGTTTCCGTGGTGGTCGCTTGGCCAATGCGTAAGCCGTGATGATGGGCAGCGCGACCGTTGAATCCAAATAGCAGGTGACCATATCAGGCAATAATTCTGGATCAACCTTCTTCCACGTCATCGCCTCTGACGGCGTTGCGCCAGACAAGCCACCGGTGTCAGGACGGGCATCGGTGACCTGCAGGAAGTAATCGTGTCCGTTATCTTGCAATCCTAATACTTCCTGAATTTGTGGCTCGGTCTGCAAGATGAAATTCTTGGGCGAGCCGCCGCCGAAAATGAGCACCGCGCTACGGCCACCCTCGCGCTTGGCATTCCATACAATGGCCGTTGTTTCATTCACGTCGCGCGACACATCAAAGCGCAGCCGGCTGCCAATCAAGGCTTGCTCAGCGACATTCATACCAATAGAGCTATCACCAGGCGACGAGGTGTAAATCGGCACGCCGTGCTGATAGGCAGCAGAAAGCAACGACTTCGTGCCCAGTCCCAGCGCATTCTCCCGCTCGTGAATGTAACGACCAAGCCGATAATGAAATTCGGCTGTGCTCATCTCATGCTGAAACTCGTCTGAGGCCAACACCTGACGGAAAAACTTGTCAGTTGAAAGCAGCACGTCATAGTCGAAGAACACATCATAGATGCGCACCACGCCATGCTCGCGGAGTTCATAGTCGCTGATGCGCGGCGTACCCACATGCATGGACAAGCCAAGGCCGAAATGTACGTCGTGATAGAGATTGGCGCCCGTGCTGACGATCCAGTCAACAAACCCATTTTGGATGAGTGGAATGATCGCGGACATTCCCAGGCCCGCCGGCGTCAACGCACCAGTCAGGCTCATGCCAATAGTGACGTCGTCAGCCAACATCTTCTCTGTGAACAATTGACAGCCTTCACGCAACCGCGCTGCGTTGTAGGCTAGGAAATTGTTTTCTACCAACTCAACAATGGTCGTCTCGGCCGTGACCGGCCGCGGGTTGATGGCCCGCCGTAAAAAACGGTTTTGCCTGGACATGTCTTGCTCCTCATCGAATTAGCAAACACCTACAACCATCTCAGCATCAAGGCTGTTCATCAGCGCAACAAAGGCTCGCTCAAGTAGTTCCCGATCTTTGGACTCGAGCACGATCTTGACTCGATAGTCCGTCTCGGGAAAAGTAGGGTACGAGCCAATCGCAACCGCAGGAAACTGCTCACTCAAGCGCGACAGCATGGGAGCCAGGGCGACCTCATCTTGATTAACAAACACGGTCTTGCTATGAAATGGGACAGCGCGGAAATGGTCGCGAATGGCTGTAAACTTGCTCTTGAGAATCCACGGCACGCCAGGAAAGATATACACATTCTCGTAATGCAGCACCGGCCATGGGCTCTGTTCTGAATAAATCAGTTGAGCGCCTTCCGGCACCTCAGCAAAGCGAAGCTGTTCTGGAGTGAGCGACCCTTCGAAATATGAAGCAACCAGTGTCTTAAGTTCCTCGTGGTGTACGACACGCCGGCCAAAGGCTCGCGCTACGCCAGCAATGGTTAAATCATCATGCGTCGGCCCGACGCCGCCCGATGTAAAGACATAGTCAAATCGTCCCGCGCAGTCCCGGACCGTTTCAGCAATTTCATCAACGTCGTCCGGTATGACAACCACACGTTTGACGGCAACGCCAAGAGCATATAATTCCGGCAATAGGAATTTGGCATTGGCATCTTCGACCCGACCACTCAAAAGCTCATTGCCGATTAAGATCACAACTGCTGTTGGCTGATTCACGCGGCTTATCTTACCGATTTGCTCGTGAATTGGCAATCGGTGTTCATCGTCTTGCGTCGGTTTGGTATACTGAGCGACGATGCGATTTGTTGTTGATGCCATGCTCGGACGCTTAGCTCGCTGGTTGAGAGTGGTCGGCATTGATACGCTCTATGCCGCTGGCCTCGACGATCATGCACTCGTTGAGCTGTGTAACACACAAGGGCGCGTCTTGTTGACCAAGGATGTAGCACTGCTACGCGAAAACAAGGTTGAGGGCTACCTGGTTCGCAGCCGTACGTGGCAAGATCAACTGCTCGAAGTTATTGATGAATTCCACCTGCGTGCTCACATCAAACCATTCTCGCGCTGCCTCAATTGCAATGAGGTGCTCGTCGAAGTTTCCAAGCAAGATGTGGTGAACTGCATCCCCCCATTTGTCCTGCAGAACCAGCACCAATTTTTTCGGTGTCACGGTTGCCAGCGGGTTTACTGGAACGGTTCGCACACTGATCGAATGGCAGCAACGCTAAGCAAGATAATAGGTTAATCGTCTCGCTTTGGGCTTTTCAGAGCTTCTGGAATGAAAATTAACGAAACCAAAGTTAATTATCCTTGACTTTTTAAGCAATTCACTATAATATAACAATGCCCGGTTCATAAAGAATAAATGGAGGCTATAGAATGAAAATGCTGATGAAAGTTCGCTACATCATTGTTTCCGCCATGCTGCTTATGATTGGCGCTGGTCCGCTGGCAGCCGGTCCGGTCTCCAGTTCGCCTACGCCGGTCCAGTCTGAGGCTGAGAACGCTGACGTGGCTCCATTGGTCGCTGCGCTCATGGCAGTGCTAGAGGGCCGGGCTAGCCAATATCGCGCAAGAGTGGACACTGTTCAGGCCAAGCTGTTTCAGATTGGTGAGACGTCTGCTGTGATTGCTCCGGTGACCGAGCTGAGCCTCACCGACCTAGGGCTGTTGGGCATTCTGGAGGTTGCTGGCAACTTCAAAGTGAGAGGCACGGATTTACCTGCCGGCTCATATCGCATGGAGCTGGGTGGCACGCTGTCACAAATGCAGTTGCATTTTCGGAATTCGTTCGGTCAGCGCGTGATGAGCATCCCGGTGGAGTTTTACTCTAACGTTACCTTTAACGGTTCGGGGCAAGCTGGCGCTAGTGCACTGCGCCGCCCACCCCTTACTCCGCTGCGTGTGATCGGCCCCAATGTCAACATTAATTTCAATCTCACGCGGACGCCACCTTACGTCTCCAACGTCAACACGTGCATCGGGTTTTTTATCCCGTTTTCCTCTGGCACCTTTACCATCCGGTTTTGCTTCTGATTGGGTCCGGCACCGAGCAGGGCAAACGACCACCTTCCATAGCAGGGAATTGGACACCCTGCTATGGAAGGGATATTGAGGCTCGGAGCTAACCACTCAGTCCGTGGCGTGGAAAGATTTTTTGCTGAATCGTTTTGACCTGACGTTCTGCATATTGGCGAACATGCTGATGGATAGGTTGAGTTGGTTCCGGGTCGTGCAGTTGAGTTCCTTGCAGGCCAAAACGCTGTAACGTTTCAACGCAGGCCGGCGGAATTTCGTCGGGCAGTTCAATGTCGTTCATGATGGCATAGGCCAGCGTCCAAGCCCGCGCGACATTGGCCAAGTGATAACCGCCGCCGCCGAGCGCCACCCACGGGATGCCCCACGCCTTGATGCGATGAAGGATTTGGACAAAGCCATGTGTGGTCAGCCGCAGGTGCGCCAGTGGGTCATCCACGAACGTATCTACGCCCAGTTGCGTCACGATGGTATCCGGCTTGAATGCTTCGATCAACGGCTGCACTACTTGATCGAAGACCCACAGATAGGTCTCATCGTCGGTGCCAGGATAAAGCGGTACGTTGACCGAATAGCCCTGCCCGGCGCCTTGGCCGATTTCTTCCACAAAACCGGTTCCGGGGAAGAGGAATTGTCCATCTTCATGGAGCGAGATTGTCAAAACCTGATCGGTGTCATAAAAACCGGCTTGCACGCCGTCGCCGTGATGCACATCCACGTCCAAGTAGACCACCCGCTGACCTTGTTTGACCAAGTCCTTGATGGCGATGACAGGATCGTCGAAGTAGCAAAAGCCTGAGGCGCGGTCTGGCATGGCGTGGTGCAGTCCACCGGCGATATTGAAGGCCACAGGTACATCTCCCGCCCGGACAGATCGTGCAGCTTGAAGCGAGGCGCCTGTGATCAGCAGTGATGCCCGGTAGACGCCTTGGACGATCGGGTTGTCGCCTGGGCCTAGTCCGTAGACATAAGGATTGGGCGGAACCAAGCCCTGATCAATGTTGCGCAGCACGGCAATATAATCGGGTGTATGAAACCAAGCGATCTCATGTTCACTGGCCGGCTGGGGTTCGCTTTTGAGAATGTCCGGCCGGTCAAACACACCATACGCTTGCAGCAAATCGTGGGTGAGCTTCAAGCGCACTAAACGCATTGGGTGGTGAGGGCCGTAGCTGAATTGTTGCAATTCGTCGCTATAGATGAAGCTGCTCTTGTATGTTCCGGTCATGATGCACAACGCTCCTCATAATCTAAGCGGCAGCATATCTTAGCACATCAATCAACGACACGTTTACAGGAAATGCCGCGTTCTTACTGCCGAGTAGCTCATCGTGCCAGTGTTTTCCAGTATATCACGTCCGAGATTTTCTCTTCCGCCACCTTGAGTAAAAGGACGAACTGCTCCTCTGAAAAATAGCCCACGAAACACACGAACCTCACGAAAGAATTGTATTTTCATCGTTCGTGGTGTGCTGTTGCATAGGGGCGATTTCCTGGCATTGGGGGCCTCTGACTCTTCTGCGAGTTGGCGGCGGTTAAGAAATGTTAAGCGACTCACGATTGAGGGCGCTCCTCAACGCTTGCATGATCTGCCGGCCGTGGAAGCGGCCGTTCTCGATGAAAATTTTGTTTGTTTCTCGTCCCGCGATGATTGGGCCGGCTAAGTAGATCCCTTTGACGTTACTCTCAAGCGTCTGTGGATCGTGGGCCGGAATCAACGTGTCTCCGTCCACGTGGATGCCAACGCGACGTAGGAAATCTACATCGGCGTGATAACCAGTCAGAGCAAAGACGAAATCATTGGCCAATTCGTTTCGCTCGCCTGTTTTGAGAGATTCAGTCACAATGGTCTGAGGCTTGATCTGTACGACGAGCGTGTTAAAGAGCGCGGTAATGTCGCCGCTGCTGATGCGGTTACGCAGGTCGGGAGCGATCCAGTACTTCAGGTGCGGGCTCAGGTCCTCGCCACGATGAATCAACGTCACACGCGCGCCGCCGCGGAATAAATCGAGCGCCGCTTCTGCCGCCGAGTTACCAGCGCCGATCACAGCGACATCGCGCTGAAAATACGGATGCGCCTCGGTGTAGTAATGCGAGCACTTAGGTGAATCTTCACCGGGGATGCCGAGTCGGTTAGGATGATCGTAGTAACCGGTTGCCAGAATGACTTTCCGTGCCGCGTAGCTGTGACGTTGACCGACACTGGTTTCTGTCAGCACTTGCCAGGAACCATCCTCTCCATTGATGTCTATGACCCGTTCATACTGATGAATGTTTAGCCGGTAGGCTTGCGCCACACGGCGGTAATATTTCAACGCTTCCAATCGCGTCGGTTTTTGAGATAAACAGACCATCGGCAGGTCGCCGATTTCAAGTAGCTCTGGGGTGGTGAAGTAGACCATGTCTTTAGGAAAGTGTGCGAGCGAGTTGACCAGACAGCCTTTCTCGATGACCAGATAATCCCACTGCGCACGCTGTAATTCAATGGCGCAGGCCAGCCCCGTCGGCCCGGCCCCGACGACAATAACATCGTACATGGTTACTCTCCAACGATGAGGGCTGCGTGCTCAACGCAGCACAATTGAAGAATTCTCTTGATGCGTCACGGATTGTTTTGGGGTCATGCTCATTGTTGTTGCCGTAGCATCTTTTCCACTTCTGAGACGTGGACTTCTTCGTCGTGGATCATCCGTCGAGCAAACTCTTCAAGCATGATGCTCTGCTCTTGAACCAGTTTGAGCAATTCCTTGAACAAGCCCAATTGGAGGCGCTCATGAGCCAGACTTTCGCCTAGAATGTCGGCCAGCGAATGCTTATGCGTCTCGAGCAACCCGGCGATCTTCAGCGATGGATGACCTCCCAGCGCGGTGATATGCTCACCGATTTGCTCTGCATGAGAGAGCGACTCGCGAGCCTGCTGGCGTAGCCAGCTCACAATTGGAATACGATGAGGACCAAACACCATGAACGAGTAGTGGGTGTAGCGAACGACGCCGGCTAGTTCGTTTTCCAGCAGCGCATTCAATTTCTGGATGACTTTTTCCTTTCTCATTATTCGTGCCTCTGTTTTGTGGGAATGAAATGAGCCAGGATTATAGAGGCCACCCAGCGAATACACAAGCAAAGGGTCGGCAGGTAATCGTTTCATCATTGGTGCTTGAACGAAGAGGTGTCCTCTGGCACCCTGGTGGGAACATTCGGAGGAAGCCATGATGAAACGAGAGCTTGCTCCTAATTATTCCTCTCGTCAGCCAAGCGGCCCAGTCGGATTTCGGATTGCAGATTACTCAAGCTCAAAGTGAGTAGCAGTCACGGCTAACTGAGATACCTTTCAAAGTGAATTGGCGTAATTACTCATCCACATAGCGGCCATCGAATTGAATGTGTGTCGCGCAGAACCTGGAAGTGGGACTGAACCCCATGAGAAGAGAGAAACAAGCCTATCCCAAATGCCGAGTGAATATCGCACATTGCCGTTCGGGCAGCGCAGGTCCTGCCGTGCTTTCTGGCCTCATAACGTGGTCTTTGGCGGCCAATTTGTATTGGGGTCGGCGTGTGCCGCTTGGTGTACGTGCCTCTGCTGCTTATTAAGCCAAACGTACCGCAAAGAGACTCTGGGCATCTGGGTTGTCCTTGGTGATCCCCGAGCGCTAGATGAGCGACTGACTTGGAGCATGCAGAGTGCAGCTAGGGAATATCCTTGCTCGGTGACAGCTTTCGATATAATCTTATGTGCCTGTACCGACGGAGGATTTCGTTCACGGTGATGATTCAATGCCCTCATTGTGGTGCCGACCTTTTGGACACTGACCTGTACTGCGGCACGTGCGGGATCCGAGTCCAGTCATCGGCGCGGACTCTAGCCTCTGCCAGACCAAGCGGCCCGGCCTTGCCTAAAACCGATGAGGATGATGAATCGCTGCGCTGGATGCCGAAAACATTAGCCGGCATAGAGTCAAATCCGGTTGCGCCAACCGAACCACGCGAGTGCAGGCCGGTTGACGCGCCGCCGGCGCGCTTGGTGGTTATTCGTCATGGACAACTTGTGCGCGAATTTCCATTGCAGGGAAGCCGCTGGTTGATCGGACGATGGGACCCGCAACGGCGCGTTTTTCCTGATGTGGACTTGGATAATGAGGATCCGGAGGCAACTGTATCGCGACAGCATGCCTGTCTGACTTATCAAAATGGGCAGTATTTCATCGAAGACTTGGGCAGCACCAATGGCACGTTCATCAATCGTGGGCATCGGCTCATTCCGGGACGGCGTTATCTGGTCGAGGACGGCGATGAGATTATCGTTGGCAAAACGTTTTTGAAATTGGTGATTGGATAAGACTCCATCATGGCCAGCAATATCTGTAACAGATGTGGCGCACCGGCATTTCCCACCGATCTGTTCTGTGGTGAATGCGGCCATGCGCTGGTCAGCGCGCCGGGCGCAAGCGCAACGCCACGGCCTGCTACGTCGTCGCCACTGGCTGAACTGCCGCCGGGCATGCTGTTGCAAAACCGCTACGAGATTGTCAAGCGCGTTGGCGGCGGTGGCATGGGCAATGTGTACAAGGCTTACGATCGCAATCTGGATTATGCGTTGCGAGCCGTCAAGGAGATGATGGAGATGTTTTCTGATCCGTCGCAGCGCGAGAAGGCGGTGGAAGATTTTCGTCGTGAAGCCAAGCTGCTGGCCAGTTTGAAGCACCCGTCCATTCCGGTCATTTACGATCATTTCATCGAGCACGGGCGCTACTACCTGGTGATGGAGTTTATCCGAGGTGGTGATTTGATGACCCGCCTGCGGTATGCGCAAGGGCGCGTGCCGGAGCCGGCTGTCACCATGTGGGCGATACAAATCGCTGATGTGCTCGATTATCTGCATCGGCGTCAACCGCCGATCATCTACCGCGATTTGAAGCCGGCCAATGTGATGGTTGATCCAGATGCCAATCAAGTCATGTTGATTGATTTTGGGATTGCCCGCACGGTTGCGCCGATGCAAGCGGGTGTGACGGCTATCGGCACGATGGGCTATGCGCCGCCTGAATTGTTCTCCGGCAAGGTAGAGCCGCGTTCAGATATTTATTCGTTAGGCGCGACCATGTTTCACTTGTTGACGGGCGTTGATCCGCGTGACAAGCCGCTGCTGATTTTCGATTTCACAAAGAATCCCAAGCCGCGCGAACTCTGCCCGGAGCTTACGCCCCGGATGGAAGCGATCATCATGCGGGCTGTCGAATACGAACCGGCCAACCGGTTTCCCTCGGCGCGTGAGATGAAGATCGCTCTGCAAGAGCATTTGCAACAACTGGAGAAAGAGTCGCCCGAAGAGGTCGAAAAAGCGCAACGTGTGGCGTTTGGCGAGATCATCCGTGAATCGGGCTATGAGCCTGCTCGTCGAGTGGCCAGTTCATCGTCTTCTTCGTCTGCCGGCTCAGCTTCAATGCCTGTGCCCTCAACCTCGTCGCCGGCCGGTTCGGCATCAGCGGCGCCGGCCTCTGAATTGGTGTTTTGCAGTAACTGCGGCACGTCTCTGAATGCAAGCGACCTGTTTTGTGCGCTCTGTGGCGCGCGCCAACCAATCTCGTTAGATCAAGGTCGCGCCTCAGCCAAGTTGCTCGTGCTTGATCCTCTATCGGGCCAGATACAAGGCTCCTACATGCTGGAGAAGCACTCCAGTTTGATCGGTCGGATGGACCCTGTTTCCGGCATCTTCCCGGAGATTGATCTGTCGCCGCTTGACACGGAATCGAAGGTGTCTCGCCGTCACGCACGGGTGTGGCGGCAGACCAATCAGTTTTTCGTCGAAGACCTCAATAGCATCAACGGCACGCATGTCAATGATGAGTTGCTTGTGCCGAAGCAACCAGTGCGGTTGAAGGACGGCGATGTGTTGCGTGTTGGCCAGATTCAACTGGTGTTTAAGGAACCATAAGCGGGTTTCATGCTGAGTGAGTCGTGGCTTGCCAGATGCTTGTATCACGGACCATGGATCACGAATCACGATCCATGGATCACGAATCACGAATCACGGAGCACGATTCACGACCCACGACCCACAGACCACGGATCACGAAGCACGGAGCACGAACAATGACGAATGACCAGATCAAGTTGGCCCCATGGCGCAGTGCTGTCGTGGCTCCGCAGCCTGAGCCAAGAATCGAATATGCCGGATTTGGTATTCGTTTAGAAGCGGCGTTGATTGACTACATGCTTTGCCTACTCGGCTCGGTGTTTCTGGTCTGGGTCGCTTCACTGTTGGCTCGTTACATGAGTTTGACTGCGCTGATGATGGCAGCGGCGTTGGGCTTCACGCTGGTCTTTTTCTTCAATCACATGGGGCTTGGCACTGTCACACGACAGACGATTGGCAAATGGATTGTCGGCATTGAAGTCATCAGCGCCGATCGGCAGCCGTTGACACTGTCGCGTCTGCTGGCGCGTTGCACTATTGGTTATGCTGTGTCGCTGGCGCCATTGGGGCTGGGATTCATCCGTATCCTATGGAATCCAGACCGGCAGGGCTGGCACGATGTAATGTTTGGCACCTACGTGGTGAGGACGAGATAACCTATGCTGAAATTAAACATCAAGTCACCTGGTAAACCGCCGTTCACGGTCAACGCTGACAAAATGCGTATGACGATTGGGCGCTCGGTGCGGAATGACATCTGTTTGGAAGACCCGTTTGCTTCACGATTGCACGCCGAGTTGCGGATTGAAGGCGATACTTACTGGTTGAGTGATCTGGGGAGCGCCAACGGCGTCTTTCTGAATGGCCGACGGATCAGCGGCACTGTACAGGTTTTCCCTGGCGACCAGATTCAGATTGGTGAGAGCCTCGTCCAGTTGCATCAAGCCGGGGATGTGATGCGCGTTCCTGCCGGCGGGACGACTGATCAACTGCTTGGGCAGGATGTTATTGCTGAACCTCAGATCACCAGGGAACCGACCGATCCGATGCAGGTCACATCGGGCCTGCTTTCGATCATTCAGACTGTCAAGAGCGCTTCAGGTGATCGTGAGCCGGTGGAGGCGTTTGAGCATCGCAAGGATTTGTTTTCGGTGATGGCGAAAGTCAGTCTGGAATTGCTTTCGCCGTTATCCTTGAACGAAGTGTTGGGGCGCATCATTGATCTGATATTCGAGGGTGTGCCGGCGGATCGCGCCTATTTGTTATTGCGGGAGGGGAAGGATGGAGAGTTGGTCTGCAAAGTAGCCAGTTATCGTCAGGCACAACCTGCCGGCCAAGATCGGCAGGTACGTATCAGTCAATCCATCACTAAAGAAGTTGTTGGCAAAGGCCAGGCGGTGTTGACCTCCGATGCGCAACAAGACGAGCGGTTTCGCGGGCATCAATCCATCATGCTGGGCAACGTGCGCTCGGTGATGGCTGTGCCACTGTCGGTTAACCAACAGGTCATCGGCATGATTTACGTGGATAGCCCGATGAGCGTGAACGTCTTCACTGAAGACGACCTGCGCCTGCTGACGACAATTGCCAGCGTGGCCGCCATCAAAATCGAGAACACGCTCTTGCTGGAGCAGCGATTGGAAAACGAGCGCATGAAGCAGCAGTTGAGCCATGCGCGGGACATTCAGTTTCGCTTGCTGCCCGTCAATCCGCCGCCGTTGCCGGGCTACGACCTGACCGGCATCAGCTTTCCTTGTTACGAAGTCGGCGGCGACTACTTTGATTTTATCAAACAGCCCAATGGAACAGTTGTCATCGCCTTGGGCGATGTTTCGGGCAAGGGCATGGACGCGGCGTTGCTTATGTCCAGCCTGCATGCCACGGTGCGCGCGCAAGCTGAAACGAGCCGTTGCGTCGCCGAGCTGGTCGGGCATATCAATCGCTACCTGAACGGGACGACGCCGCCCAATAAATTCGTCACGCTATTTTGCGCTCAGTTAGATTGCCAAACGCACCAGCTTCGGTTCACCAACGCGGGGCATAATCCGCCGTTGTTGATTCGTCGGGGCGGCGAGGTAGTCTACTTGGAAGCAGGCGGACTACCAGTCGGGATCACCGAGTTCATCACGTATGAAGAAGGCTTGATCACGTTTGAACCCGGCGATGTGCTGATCACCTACAGCGACGGCATCAGCGAGGCGCTCAATCCGCATGGCGAAGAATTCACGGCTGAGCGATTGATCCAGGTGGTGCAACAAAACAAGGATTGCAGTGCTGCCCAGTTGCGCGACCGGATTGACGAAGCGTTGCTGCAGTTCATGGGCACGGCCTCGCCGGTGGATGATATGACGCTGGTGATTGTGAAACGAACCGAATGAACCATCGGACGTCAGACGTTCGTCATGAGGGCATCAGGTTAGCATCAGGTGTAAGCCCTGCGGCCTGATGCCTGACGGCATGAACCATTATGAGATCGGAGAAAGAGCTCGCCTATCGCTACGATCTGTACATTGTTCCGTACTGGCGCGATGCCTTCGACCAGATGGTCATCGAACATGTGAAGCTGCCTCAGCAGGGGAACGTGCTGATCGTCAATTGTGGCACGGGCGGGCTGGCGCTGGAGGTGGCCTCATCGCTGGGCGCGCGGGGCGACGTCATCGCCACCGACCCCTATCCCGAACGCCTCCATCTAGCGCGGGCAAAAGCTGAAGTGAAGAAACTCACCAACGTGTTTTTCTATGACCGACAGCCGACGCAGTTGGGCATGGAAGATGAACTCTTTAGTCTGGTCGTAGGCGATGCCGCTTTGATGCCGACCGAACAGATCGAGCCTATGCTCGGCCAGATGGTGCGGTTGACAGACAGCAACGCGACGGTGGCCTTGCTGATGTTGACGCATGGCAGCTTTGGCGAAATCTTCTCGCTGCTGTGGGAAGCGCTCTATCACTGCCGGCTCGATCACTATACAGCTTCACTCGAAGCGCTTATCAATGAGCACCCGACAACAACACAGGCGCGGCAGATGATGATGCAGAACGGATTGACCCACGTGCACCATTTCACCGAGCGTCGAGAATTAGATTTTGCTTCGGCTCAGGAATTATTTGAATCGCCGTTGGTCGAAGATTATTTTCTCGACCACTGGCTCCAGTTCCTTCCCGATAAGGCAACACGTCGAGACGTCATCGGCGCCATGACCGAGATCATTGATCGGGAACGCGGGCAGGCGTATGTGGAGATGTCGGTCAAGGCCAGCCTCCTGATCGGCCAGCGAGGATGAATCCGGCCACCAACATCCGTGAACGTCCGACGCTCATCCGCCCGATCACGATGCGTGAAACATTCAAAACGCGATTCGGTTCACTGATGGCGTTGGTGGGTTTGGCCATCGGGCTGGGCGACATCTGGCGGTTTCCCTACATGGCCGGCTTGTTTGGCGGCGGCGCGTTTTTGGTGCTGTATCTGGTCATCACCGTGCTGATTGGCATTCCGGCGATCATGGCGGAGCTGGCGCTGGGACGCTATGCCCGGCAGGGGCCAGCGCGTGCGTTCACGGCCATTGGTATGCCCGGCGGTCGCTGGGTCGGCGCGCTGATTTGCTTGACCATTGTCATGGCGTCGGGATTCTATCTGGTTGTCATTGGCTGGTCGCTTTATTATCTGGGCGCGACAGCAACAAAATCCTATTTCGGCGTGGACACACAGGCTTATTTTGATGGGCACTTTGGTGGCTTCCGCTGGTCGTCGTTATGGACGGCGATGCTTGTCGCTCTGCTGCTCGGGCTAGCCGTCGCTCGCGGCGTCCGTCAGGGCATCGAGAAGCTGAATGCTATACTGGTTCCGATCATGTTTGTTTGCTTTGTGCCGATGATTGCCCGGAGTCTTACCTTGCCGGGCGCGGTGGATGGCCTGCGATTTTTTCTGATTCCGGATTTTTTCAAACTGCTTCAACCGCAAGTGGCGCTCGCTGCCCTTGGGCAGGCGTTCTTCTCGCTGACGCTTGGTGGACACGCGCTGGTGATGTACGGCAGTTATCTGGCCGATGAGGAGAACCTGCCGATGACAGCCGCCAAGACAGCGTTTGGCGACACATTGGCCGGCGTGTTGGCTGGGTTCGTCATCTTTCCTGCCGTATTCGCTTATGGCCTGAATCCGCAAGGCGGCCCCGGCCTCTCGTTTGTCACATTGCCGCGCGTGTTCAGCGAAATGCCGCTCGGTCAGGCGATGGGCATGCTGTTTTTTCTAGTGGCTTTCTTGGCCGGGTTCACCAGCCTGCTTGGTTGTTTTGAGATTTGTCATGATGCCTGCCACCAGTACTGGGGCTGGTCACGGCGTCGCTCGCTGCCACTGACAGCGGCGTTGATCGTCCTTATGTCTGTTCCCTCGCTTCATTCTGCGACGGTGCTTCAGATTAACGACTTGATCTGGGGCACGACGATGTTTCCTTTCGGCAGCTTGATGGCTGTGGTCGGGCTCGGTTGGTGTGTGGCGCGGGGACGCGCGCTGGCTGAGGTGCGCAAAAATTCGTCGGCGCCAGTGCCAGATTTTTGGCTCACGTGGATTCGCTATGTTATTCCCACATTCATCCTACTCGTGCTGATCTACGGCTGGTGGGATTATTTCCATTCTGGACGACCATGAGGTAGAGATCATGCGCAATCAATTTAACCTGTGGATACCAATGAGCGTGCGCTGGGGTGATATGGACGCCATGGGGCACGTCAATAACGCTGTCTATTTCACCTACTGCGAATCGGCGCGTATTAGCTATTTCAACGCCATTGAGCTTTGGAAACACCGCGAGCATGAGCAGCAAGGCCCGGCGTTAGTGATGGCCAATCTGAATTTCAGACAGCAGGTTCACTATCCGGCTGAATTGGAGGTGGGTGTGCGGTGCACGGAAGTGCGCCAACGCAGTTTCACGTTGGAATACGAAATCTACCGACGTGGCACAGAGCAGTTAGTCGCCGACGGCGCGTCGGTCGTCGCGTGGACAGATTATGCGGCGAGCCGAGCGGTGCCCATTCCTGAGGCATTGCGGGCTGCCATCTCACGGTTTGAGGGTTGGGCATCACAGCCTTGAATTGCTCCTTTGAGCATGTGGCACAGGTCCCGCCTGTGCTCGATTCTTGTGCTTCGTGGCGCACACTCGCATGGGAGCGATTCCATCGAAAAAGGTCACCGAAGGCGCAGAGAGGGCAGCGAGCGCTCGGTGGATTCTGTGACCTCGGTGGCTTCATTTTCACCATTCATGGCATGTGCTCAACATATAAGCGATTGCTCGGTCGAATCGCTCGACCACAGCGTGGAACTACCACGCGACAGTCAGCGGCCAATAGCATTAAGTTAGTGGAGTTGGATAGAACGCTGATGAGGCGGATGCGGCGGATGCGGCGGATTTTCGCCGATTGATCCGCGTTGATCGGCCAAATCCGCGTCATCCGCGTTCCATCACATGCATAAGTTGGAGGATTAGGAAA
>JANWZE010000034.1 GCA_025054955.1 Blastocatellia bacterium
ATGTTACTGACCTCACTTATGCAACCGACTATGGCACAGAAAAACTCACAAACCGCGACTCCACCCGTGGCAAAAATTAAACCGAAAACCGAGACGCTGCACGGCGATGTGCGCGTAGACAATTACTACTGGCTACGCGAAAAATCGAATCCCGACGTCATCGCTTACCTCGAAGCAGAGAATGCCTATGCCGACGCCGTGATGAAACCGACGGAAGCATTCCAGCAAAAGCTCTATCAGGAAATGCTCAGCCGCATCAAGCAAACTGACTTGACCGTACCATATCGGCAGGGCGACTATTGGTACTACAGCCGCACCGAAGAAGGCAAACAATATCCTATTTACGCCCGCAAGCGAGGCAGCCTGGAGGCCGAGGAAGAAATCACATTAGACCTGAACCAACTGGCTGAAGGTCACCAGTTCTTTGCGCTGGGCGCTTATGTGGTCAGCGATGACGGCCATCTGCTGGCCTATTCGACAGACATCACCGGATTCCGGGAATACACGCTCTTCATCAAAGACCTACGGACGGGTCAACTGCTGCCGGACCGCATCGAAAAAGTCGGCGCCGTTATCTGGGCTGCCGACAATAAAACGCTGTTTTACACAACCGAAGACCACGCCAAGCGACCCTATCGGCTGATGCGTCATGTGCTGGGTCAACCACGCGATACATTGGTCTACGAAGAGACAGACGAGCTGTATCGCCTGTGGGCGCAGCGCACGAGAGATAAAAAATACATCCTGGCCGTTTCGGCTAGCTCGACCACTAGCGAAACACGCTACATTCCTGCTCACCGGCCTACTGCCCCGCCTCGCGTCATCTGGCCGCGCCAAACGGGTCACGAATACTACGTTGATCATCACCAGGGACGCTTCTACATTCGCACTAACAAAGAGGCCAAAAACTTTCGTATCGTCAGCGTCCCGGTCTCGCGTCCGCGCACCAAGGTATGGAAGGAATTCATCGGACATCGCCCCGATGTGATGCTCGAAGATATGGACCTCTTCATCCATCACGCGGTCATTAGCGAGCGCCAAGAGGGATTGCCCTATTTGAGAGTCATTGATCTTCGCAGTGGGCAATCGCACCGCATTGAGTTTCCGGAGCCGGTCTATTCGGTCTTTCTCAGCACGAACCCGGAGTTCAACACCACAACCGTGCGATTCCAATATCAATCGTTGGTGACCCCAAGCTCGGTCTTCGACTACGACATGGAGACGCGAGGGCGAACGCTGTTGAAACAAGTCGAAGTGCTGGGCGGCTATGATCCGGCACAGTATGCTTCCGAGCGCATCTATGCCACCGCATCTGATGGCACGCGCATCCCGATTTCAATGGTCTACAAACGCGGCATTAAACGTGACGGAACCAACCCCATGTTGCTTTACGGATACGGCGCCTACGGCTATCCGCTGCCGGTGACGTTTGATTCATCACGACTCAGTTTGCTGGATCGCGGCGTTATCTATGCAATGGCCCATGTGCGGGGCGGCGGTGATCTGGGCAAAGCATGGCACGATCAGGGCAAAATGATGCTGAAGCGCAACACCTTCACCGATTTCATCGCTGTGGCCGAGCATCTGATCGCGCACGGGTACACATCCAGCGACCGACTGGTCATTGAAGGGGCGAGCGCCGGCGGCCTCCTGATGGGCGCGGTGACCAATATGCGGCCTGATCTGTTCAAAGCTGTCGTCGCCAAAGTACCGTTCGTTGATGTGATCAACACTATGCTCGACACATCGCTGCCGCTGACCATTGGCGAATTCCTCGAATGGGGCAACCCGCGCGAGAAGGCGGCTTACGAATACATGAAATCCTACTGCCCCTACACGAATCTCGCGCCGAAAGCCTACCCGGCGATGCTGGTGAAAACATCGCTCAATGACAGTCAAGTCATGTACTGGGAGCCGGCCAAGTACGTGGCCAAATTACGCGCCTTGAAAACCGATCAGAATGTGTTGTTGCTGAAAACCAATATGGCCGCTGGGCATGGTGGCGCGTCAGGACGGTATGACGCACTGAAAGAGAGAGCGTTCGATTACGCCTTCATCCTCACCCAACTGGGCATTCATCAATGAGGATGGCGCTGTGCGAACCTCAGTAACCAATGTGACCACTGCCGCCAAAACACTGACCGAGATTCAGCAACAGGTCGTCGCGTGTCGCCGTTGCCCGCGGCTAGTGGCGTGGCGCGAACGTATGGCTGAAGAAAAAACGGCGCGCTACCGTCAATGGACCTACTGGGGCAAACCCGTGCCGGGTTGGGGTGATCCGCAGGCGCGGCTGCTCGTGGTTGGACTCGCGCCCGCAGCGCATGGCGGGAACCGCACCGGACGCATCTTCACCGGCGACCGCAGCGGCGACTGGCTCTACCGCGCCCTGCACAAATTCGGTTTTGCCAATCAACCGACGTCCATCCATCGCGACGATGGATTGCAATTGCGCGATTGTTACATCACAGCCGCTGTCCATTGCGCTCCGCCCGACAACAAACCGACACGCGATGAACTCGCGCAATGCCGTCCATACCTGCTACGCGAACTCGAATTGTTGAAGAATCTGCGCGTCGTTCTAGCGCTCGGACGGATTGCCTTTGAAGCCGTCGTGACGGCGCTTCGTCAACTGCACAGGATGTCAGTTGGCCAACAACTCGCATTCCGTCACGGCGCCCGATATATCGTCAATGAGCAGGTCACGTTGCTCGCTTCATTTCATCCAAGTCAGCAAAATACATTCACCGGAAGATTGACCGAGCCAATGTTCGATGCGGTGTTTGCAGAAGTTCGCCAGCATTTGGAGTGAGCCTGCGGAGGCGAGCGCTGACCGTAGCCAGAGCGATAGCCAAGGGCTATCTTGGAGCGTCGCTGCTGTCGGATTTCTTCTCAGCCTGTTTGAGCACGGCTCGGCACGCAGCAATTTCGGCCAGCAGCCGATGCTCGGTGTTCTGTAGTTGCATAGCCAGGTAGATCGCTTGATCGAGGTCGGCGCGGCCCAGCGGAATAAACAGCGACTGAATCGGCACATGGAACCATTGTCGGTTCCTCAACGCGGTCATTCGGTCAACGTCTGCTGATTGGCCGTTATGAAAGCGGTTCAGTCGCGTCACCGCGTGTTGCGCGTATTGCCACGCTTTACCCCGATCAACGTCGAGCGCCGCGCGGGCCAACATAAGAGCCTGGAAAGCCCCTTCACGCTCATCACCGAGGGCCGTGATGAGCTGAACCGCCCGATCAAAAAACATAATGGCTCGCTCCTTATCGCCCTGACCGGCTAACGCAACGCCCATTTCGCTGAGCAAGCTGATTTGCTTGAGAGGATTTTCAATCTGTTGAGTAATCCGATACGCCTCGTCAATTTTATTGTTAGCCAGCGCTTGACGAGCAGCCGTTTCGCGTCGCGCGTCGAGCAGCGTTTGTCGGAGCTTTTCATCTTTCAGTTTCAGAATCGCGACTTCGGACTTGGCTGCTTCTTGTTCCGTTGCTTCAGGATTGAGCAAGCCACCGGCGCTATTGACCTCTTGACGGGAGACCGCCGGCTCACTCGTTGTATTTGCTCCGGCCTGATTGTTCACTCCCCCTTGGCCTGATGGCGACTGTGAAGGTGGTTGCGTAGCGCGGGCGGCGGACGTTTGGCTCAGCAATGTTTGCAGGAGCGCCGCCCATTCAGCCATAAACCGCTCCATCGAAGGCAAATAAAACTGCAGAAGATGCCGCTGCTCATCGGGCGTGAGGCGGCGCTTGACCGGTATTGTTGAATCAAACTGCGCCTGTAGCGCATACGCCATCAGCTCCAAAAATCGCCGGCCTAATGGCGCTGTGTCACCGCTTAGCAATGACAACGCATACGGTCCGAGCAGATGCAGCTCGATTACGTCAGGCGGCTGGCTTCGTGCCACGATGGCGCTGAGAGCCGTTTCAAATAACCGGTCGGCTAGCTCTGGCGAGCGTTGACGCAGCGCGAAGAGAAATTCGATGATCCAAGGATTCACCTCAACGACCAGTGTCTGCTGCACTAATGCGGCGGCTTGCGCCGGATCGCTGTTCAACAATTCATAGGCTCGCTGAAAACGAAATCCTATATTTTCCTCATCGGAAAACGGCTCATCTTTCTCGCTTGATTGACGGGCCAGGTCTTTCGCCAGCTCAGCGTCAAGCTGCGCGATGCGGCTGAGCAGTTGCTGGCGGGTTTCTCTTTTCCACGCTTTGAGCTGTTGTTGGAGATGGGCTTGCTGACGGTCTTTGGGCTTTGCCGAGACATCAATTTTGCCCAGCGCCAGAAAAGCTGACCGGAACAGCTCACGGCCCCTGCTCGAATTGCGCGACCACACTGTCTCGGCAAGGGCTGAATAAACCAAGACCTGGCTCTCTTGCGGCAGGCCCGGAATCAGCGTTGCCGCGAAATCGAGAATTTCCACTGCTCGCTCGGCCGGCTCAACAGAACGCGATTCTTTCGACTGGCCTACGGGTTCAGCAGCCGGCTTGTCCTGCGCAAACCACGCCACGAAGCAGAAAAGAAGGCCGATCATGCAGTGGACAATGGGCATCTCAACACTCTTCGTGTTCAAAAAAGAAAGCGCAGACTATACGCCTGCGCGTTGTAAACCAAATACCGATTTGAAACGCCCCATTACTATGAGACGTTTGGTATGATGCAAACGCCCTTACGGGCAAGCCGTTGTGACGCAATACCGCAACACGCCACTGCCACCACCGTTGACCAACGTAAAGAAATTCCGCGCGGCCAGAGAGGCGGGGATGGTGATGTTGTAATTGCCGCTGGCTGAATTGACTACCACGTCACTGGCAAAGTAGGAGTTGCCGGCCACCGACGTGCAGGTCACATCACACACGTAGAAAGGCACAGACCCACCCCCTTGGGTGAGAAGAAAGGAACCGGCCGTGTAGGTGCTGCCAGACGTATTGATGACGATCCTCTTGCCCGGGCAATGCGGGCCAGGAAACCTGAACCAGACATCATTTGGAAAACCACCCGGACCGTCCCTTACGTCAACCCCAACGGGACCTTCCGTAGCATTTGAGGTATCGAATTCATAGCATTGACGAACCTGTGTTCCCGACGTGACGGCTTGCGGCACATCCAACGCCCCAACGGCCGTGCAGGCTCCGCCCCCTGCCTTTGGTCCACACCGATCATTCGGTGCCGGCACAATAACCAATGCCTGGCTCGTCGGCAGACCAAGAAGAATCAACGAGGCGAGCGAGAACACAACCAATGACATTCTGTAAAAGAACTGAGATTTTTTCATAAACCGTCTCCTCCTTAGTTTCCAAATATCAAAACCGACCAACTTGACCCAAAGGCCTAAAGTTTTCTAGCTAAAACTTCTACTTCTAAAAGCCGCGCAGATTCTATCAAAAGGCAAATTGAAAAGCAACCAATTTTTATTTGTCCTAAGCCCCTTCACGACACCGGTCACAAAGACCCTGGCGACGAAGGTAAATGGCCCACGTCCATTACCGCACGTTGATCACGATGATGCCGCTGCTGGCCACACCATTGGGGGTTCGGACAAGGAAGCGCGATGGTCCGGTTGCCGCATGAGTGGCTGCATTGCGGCGTATCGCAACCCTGGTGTCCGAGCTATTCAAAGCTTCTGCTGATCGGCCCCGGCTGGCCGCAACCATGCTTGTGGGAATGAAACCTCAATCTGCATTTTATCGCCCAGGACCTCTGTCGCATCCAGCACTTCGATCCCGATGAGTTTGTTGTTCGCATCGAAATCCGCATGAACGCCGGCAGCCACAACGGTGGTTTGCGCTGATTTTGTGCCCACCGGCGCGAACCAGACATAAAGCAAATCTCGTACTGGGTCGTACTCAATCTTCATGATCGTCAACCTCCGGGAAATTCTTCCCATAACGCGCCATGACTGTCAATAAAACTAGGCGGCCCTCAGTCACTTTGTAGTAGACGGTCACTTCTTTTTGTTCATAAAAATGCCCTTCCCATTCCGCGTTGTAGGGAAAGATCGCCGTTTTACCGTAACTGCCCGGTTTGGCATCAGACGCATCCCAGCCATGTTCAAGAGTCTGCTGGAGCTCTGTGAGAGTGACTCCTCGCTGTTCCATGCGGGCTATTAAATGCGGGTGGAGATCGCTCTCTGTCAGTGGGTCGCTCATTATTTTGCCTGGTCTGTGCCTGGTTCTACATTTCTGGCGTGACTCACCTGGTGTTCAACGCACGTTGATCACGATGATGCCGCTGCTGGCCACACCATTGGGGGTTCGGACAAGGAAGCGCGATGGTCCGGTTGCCGCATGAGTGGCTGCATTCAGACGTATCGTAAGGCGGGTGTCCGACCGATTTAAAATCTCTGCGGTTAATCCCAGTGTGGAAAATTCAACCGCCTGCGCTCCGGCCAATCCACGACCAACGATGGTCGTCGTCACATTGACGCCGCGGACAACAGCATTCGGTCCATCTAATCCGATGATCACGACATCAGTTGCCAGCGGATCGAAAAAGCGATCCCGACAGGAGAGCCGTTGCGCAAGCGGATTGACCATCCCGGCCGTGAGACATTGACTGGCGTTCAGAGCAAAGCCGCCGAGTCCGTCCTCGAACATCGCGTTGCCGCTGGGCACAGCCTCCTGCGTCAATCCGAGCGCATGACCGATGTGATGAGCGAGCGCTGTGCCAAGTTCAGCCTCTGGCGATCCAGACCGAGCCAGAATAATGGCGGCGCTGCCCATGCCACCATTGATCGTGACTCCGCGTTCGGGCAGCGGACCAGCTCTGGCGCTCTCCAAACGATCCACCAAATAGAGATCAATGCAGCGCTCATCGCGCGCCAGCGACGTGAGAGCCGTCATCTCATCTGTGATCACGCCGGGCTGGTTAGTAATCCGGCGCAGATCGCCGTCGGTCAGCGTGCGCCCATTGCTGACAACCAGAGTGCCAGCCGGAATGTAGGTCACTTGCGTGCCCGCCGTGGCCGGGTCTGCATCACGAAGTCTGATCTCAATGGCTCCTTGAGACCAGGTGGCATTGACTTCAGCCAGCAGCCCTTGAATCTGCTCAGGTGTCACCACAGCGCCTTTGCCTGAAGCGTCATCCGCGATGACTTTTGCATCAATGCAGTAGGTTGGACAAAACACGGTTGGGGTTAGTTTATTGCCGGCTGTGAGTCGTCCTGACCAATCTAGCTCGATACGAGCGCCGCCAAGCAGTGGCGCATCGGCTGGCAACGTCCCTTCCAGCGTGCCGGAAGCCATCGCACCGGTCGTGGCGCGCCGACCCTCCAGCAGGGCTGGAAAAATCACCGGTCGTGGCGATTGACGCACATCGGGGTCCTCATTGACCGGCCTGTCAGACCAGATGAGTCCGTCATACAACAAAGCGATACTGACAGGTATCTGGAAATCGCCGCTGGTCGCATCGAACGTCCCGCGCGCGACCGTTGTGTGTTCTTTGGAGAGAAGCAACTGACCGGTCGGCTTGTTGCCCACTGAGAGGGATTCGCCGACGAATGAACAGGCGTTAAGTTCGACGGCCAGCGTGGCTGGGTCATTGGTCGGTGAGAAGACCAGGTCCACGAAACCAGCCTGTAGCTCGCCGCTGGTGCGGTCACGACCCAGGCGAACGGTCAGGCGATTTCGGTTGGCGCGACCGAGCGTGACGTTTTCCTGCACAGGTGGAACGTTCGGCCGAAAAATGGTGAAGTTCCGGTCACTAATATCATACAGAAACTCATTGGGATTGAGCGCCAGCACTTGAATGCGCGCCCGCGTCGTTTCCAGGTGACTAGGAATTTGCCACTGATAGGAACGCGCTGCCGCCTCAACTGTGCGTTCGTTGATTCGCTCAAACGTTTCGCCGCCATCTGTGGACAAGTAAATGTGGTGGCCGAAGACCTGTGTGCCCGCCGCGATTGTCCATGTGATCGTGTAAGTTGATCCTGCCGCAATTCGTTCACCGCCATTGGGCGCTACCACGGTGACAGGATTGGGTTGATTGACCGATGCAGCCACCTGTGTGAGCATCCCTTCTTGTTCGACCCAGACCAGTGCCATCATTCCAAGCAGCACCATCGCCACACCGTTCGTCATCCGATCCAATTGATCACAGATTCTGCCTCTCATCCTCTGACCTCACACCTGAGACATGCTCATTGAGGCGTCGCCGTAACGTTGACTAACAAGCCGAGGCCCCCAGGATCAGTCTCGATCGAGACCATGCACTGGCGATGGCCTTTAACGGCTTCAATGAAGCCGCCGGGAAATTTGACGGTTTTCAATTGCCAACCATGACGCACCAGCTCTTGTTGATAAAACTGACCCACCTGATCAATGCGGTCGGGCGTTCTGAAGTTAATGATCACCTCGGTAGCCATCCTGCCGCTGGCTGTGATCTCAGCATCCGGGTAGAGGGGAACGTCCTTGGGAAAATTTTTGGGCAACGTTGTGCCGCTGCCATATTCCGCTTTCATCGCTTCAAGTTTCATCTGTGCGTCCGGGTTGACGGGCGGCAGGCGGGGTGGCTCCTTTGGCTTGATGACCGGCCTTGGCTCAGCCATTGGAGATTGCTGCTTTGGAGCTGTCGGCGCTGTATCAGGCGACGCCTGCGCTGGGGCTGCTGCGGTCGTTGGAGGTGTTGCCGCCGTGCCGCCGGCAGCTTGATCCTGTGGCGACGACGGCGTCGTCGCGCGACATCCTACATTGAGACTCAGCACAATCAAAAGGAGCGACTCACTCAGCTTCACAAACCAACCACTCCCTCCCTGTCAAAATTGTGGCTCAGAGAGCAAGACTCTATTGACCTGGCCCAACGTTGTCAAGCAACTCTGCTCGGCAACGAGCAAAGACCGCCGGATGCTTAAAAGAGTTTCCGACTATCCAACAAAATGGTCACCGGACCGTCGTTAATCAGCGCAACCTCCATCATGGCTTGGAACACGCCGGTTTCTACGTGAATGCCGAACTGCCTCACTTTGGTGACAAAATACTCGTAGAGTTGATTGGCCTGCTGCGGCGGGGCAGCCTCAGAATAAGACGGGCGGCGACCGCGCCGTGCATCCCCAAACAATGTGAACTGTGACACGACCAGCGCTTGTCCGCCTACATCGGCTAGCGAGCGATTCATCTTGCCTTCGGCATCCTCGAAGATGCGCAGATGTACGATCTTCTCTGCCAGGTAATCAGCATCGCTGGCTGCGTCGTGCACACCGACGCCCAGCAGAACGAGCACGCCTCGACCAATCTGGCCGACAATGGAGCCGTTGACGCTGACCTGGGCTGACTTGACTCGTTGTACAACAGCGCGCATGAGACGATTGTGGTCGCAGATTGCAGATTGATGACCTCACCTGAAATCTGTGTCTTACCGGTTTGGCAATGAGTCATAATCATGGCCAGTTGCCATGCTTTTGACAAGTCGCGCCACTAAGCCCAAGCAGCAACAACCATCGGCCTTTCGGAAAAATTGTTGCTCACCCCTAGCGGTTATGCTATGATGCCCGCGTCAAAAATAAACAACAACCAAGCTGCATCGAGTGGGGGTTTCAGTTCACGGTGAACAGGAAGAAAACGTATGAGTCGGTCACACACAGCGATTGTTGAAACCGCCTCACTCAATGATATTCGCGAGCCAGCGACTGAAACAATCTTGCTGAGCATCACGTATGCAGCGTTTCCAACCTCACGTGAGATATAGGAGTCAGCTTATGAGCTATTTTCTTCGTTACGTCGGGTCGCGTCTGATCGCGACGAGCCTTATCGGTCTGTTGAGCGCGCCGCTTGTGTTCGCGCAGAAAGCGACGTCCTCTACCAACGGGCAATCAGATCGGCAGCAACCGCTGGTCGGCCCGGTCAAACCACTGATGGTCGAACGAATCGGTGTTGACCCCAATCAGATCATGCGACTGTCGCTGCACGATGCTATCTTGATGGCATTGCAAAACAACAACACGATTCAAATTGAGCGAACCAACATCCTCGGCAACGAGGAAGGATTGCGGGCAGCTCGCGGCGCTTATGATATTAGCATTTCGGCGTCCATTCAGGCAGAGACGCCGAAGACGCCGTCCAACAGCACCCGATTCGTCGGCGTTGATCTGAACGGAGATGGGGCGATTGATGAACTGGATAACATCTCTGATGGACGCCCGCTGCCGGTAGACCTCGATGGCGACGGCATCGCCGATAACACCGTGCTCGATTCGGACCGGCGAAAGACGGCAGCGTTCAATTTCACCGCCCAACAACAGCTTCCCTACTGGGGCGCTGCCTGGCGGTTCCAAATTGATACCAACCGGTTCAACACCGACACCAGCACGTTCAGCTTCGGCGGATTCAGTATCGGCGGTGTGGGTTTTGCTGTCTTGCCACAGTACCAAACGTCGGTGACGACCGAATTTCAATTGCCGCTGTGGAAGAACTTCCGCATTGATCAATCCCGTCGGCAGATCAAAATCGCTTCCAAAGCGCTTGATCTCTCTGATAGTCAATTTCGGCAGCGAGTCATTGACATCATCACGCAGGTGCAACAAGCCTACTGGGACCTGGTGTTTGCTATCCGCGCGGTGGAAATTCAACAGGAGGCGCTGAAGTTGGCTGAAACCAACCTGAACAACAATCGCAAGCAGGTGGAAGCCGGCACGTTGGCGCCGATTGAGCTGGCTCAATCACAAGCTCAAGTTGAACAAAGCCAGCAGAGCCTGACAGCGGCTATCGGCGCGGTGACCGTTCGAGAAAACATCCTCAAAGGCTTGATCCTGGGCAATCCCACGGCTGCTGAGTGGCGGGCCAATATCGCCCCGACCGAGAGCATTGACCACTTGCCTGCGCCCGTTGACTTTGAAAGCGCGTTGAAACTGGCCCAGGCGAATCGGCCTGAACTGGAACAGCTCCGATTGCGCCGCGAACAAAACGCAATTGACATCAAATACTATGCCAATCAGTCTAAGCCGCAGATTGACCTGTTTGCCCGCTATCGCATGAGTGGGTTGGCAGGCGAGGCGCGTCCGAGCACTATCAGCGGGCTTGTGCCTCAGCCCGGCGGCGGTTTCTTCACTGATAACGTCACCACACAAGTTCCAAATCAATATCAAGGCGGCGCGTTCACCTCGCTGAAGAATGCGTTCACTAATGATTTCTACACCTACTCCTTCGGCTTGCGATTCAACTTCCCGTTACGCAATCGCACGGCGCTTGGCTTGCTGGGTCAGGCCAAAGCGCAAGGGCGCGCGTTAGAGTTTCAGGAGCAGCAGTTGCTTCAGAACATCAGCATCGAAGTTCGTAATGCGCTGCAACAAGTGGAGACTTCCCGCCGCAGCATCGAAGCGGCGCGCGCCGCGCGCATCAACCGGCAAATTCAGTTGGAAGGCGAACAGAAGAAATTTGAAGCCGGGCTTTCCACTACCTTCTTCGTCCTGCAGTTCCAAAATTTCCTCTCGGAAGCGCGACTTCAGGAGCTGCAAGCGTTGGTCAACTACAACAAAGCAATTGCCGACCTGCAACGGGTGATGTCAACCACGCTGACGACCCACAATGTGGAAATCTCACCGCGGCTGGATAGATGATCTTGGCCAACGGCAGCCAATGGAGACATAAAACCGGTGGCGTTCATTGGCTGCCTTGGCGGATAATCTCCCCGTGAAGATTTCGGTCACTATCATCACCAAAAATGAAGAAGACCGCATCGCCGACGCCCTCGCTTCGGTCACTTGGGCTGATGAAATCATTGTTGTGGATGCCGAGAGCACAGACCGCACAGTGGAAATTGCCCGTCGCTATACTGACCGCGTCATCGTTCGTCCATGGCCGGGCTACGCAGCCCAAAAGACCTTCGCCGACCAGCAGGCGTCGCACGAGTGGGTCTTGAGTATTGACGCTGACGAACGTGTTTCGCCGCAACTTCGCCAAGCGATTGAACAACTCAAACACGAAGGCCCGCAATACGACGGCTATCGCATGGCGCGACGCGCTTGGTATCTGGGGCGCTGGATCAACCATTCGGGCTGGTATCCCGATTATCAACTGCGGCTCTATCGGCGTGACCGCGCGCGCTGGCACGGCGACTACGTTCATGAATCGGTCCAGCTTGAGGGCCGCGTTGGAACGCTCCGCGGCGATCTTTGGCACTTGACGCGTCGCAGCCTGGCCGAACATCACGAGGTGCTCGGACGCTATACCACGCTGGCCGCCGAGGGCGATTTCGCCCAAGGGAAAACGGCTGGATTGCTTGATCTCCTGTTGAGACCGCCGCTGACTTTTCTGCGCAGTTACATTCTCAAGCAAGGCTTTCGGGATGGCATTCCAGGACTCATCATCGCCATGTTTGCCGCTTATTACGTCTTCCTGAAACAGGCCAAGCTGTGGGAGAAGCAACATGGCCCTGAGAGATCACGGCTCAAACCGGAAGCTGATTTTCAGTCTGAAGCCTGAGGGTTTGATCTCTGAAAGTCCGAGGTCTGAACTCTACTCGTATCTGAGCGCTTCAATGGGATCAAGCCGCGCCGCTTTGTTCGCCGGATAAAGGCCGAAGAAAAGTCCTACAGCAACTGAAACGAGAAACGCCATCACCACCCAGAAGATTGATAAAGAAGTCGGCAAATCGGGAAAAGCCCACCGCACCAACGCGCTGACGACGGCTCCGAGCGCAATTCCCAACACGCCGCCGACGCCCGTCAGCGTCACCGATTCGATGAGAAACTGTCGCAGAATATCACCCCGACGCGCGCCCACCGCTTTGCGCACGCCGATCTCACGCGTGCGTTCGGTGACAGAGACCAACATGATGTTCATCACGCCAATGCCACCGACGAGCAAGCCAATGGACGAGATCACCAGCGTCAAGATAACCAGCGCGCCGGTCATTTGATCCCACAACTCGGTGTATATGTCGGGAGTGACCGTCTCAAAATCGTTGGGCTTATCAGCCGGCACGCCACGCAGCCGGCGCAGCACTTCAATCGTTTGTTGGCGAGCCTCTTCAAACGTCCGTTGGTCGCGGACTTTGACGGCGATGAACGTCTCTTCCAGGTCTGGATTTAATTTCACAAATGTGCTCAGCGGAATGTGAATGAATTGATCGAGACTGGGACCGCCGAACAAGCCTTTATCTTCTTTGAGCGTGCCGATGACTTCAAACAATTTGCCGTTGACAGTGATCTCTTTGCCAAGCGGATCGGAGTGAGGAAAGAGCTCAGCGCGAATGGCATGACCGATGACGCAGACTTGACGCCGATGGGCCATATCCACTTCGTTGATGAACCGGCCATCTTCGACGACGACGGCTTGGATCACCTGCTCATATTCGGGCTCGACGCCGCGCAGGAAGGTCCCACGCATCGTCTGGCCTTTGTAACTCACCTGATTGGGCTGTCCCCAGTAGATGGTGCGCGTGCGCATCGGCGTCGCGTAGTGCACCAGCGGGCAGCGTTGCACAATCGCCTGGGCGTCCTCCAAGCGAAGATGTTTGCGCAAGCGGATTTCTTCAGGTATGTCGCCAAATCGCACAGCCGGTATGCGGGTGACGAAGAAGACTTGCGATCCGAGCTTTTCGACCAGCGCCGCTACGTGCGCGTTTAACCCATGAATCACCGCAGCCACGGCGACGACCGTCATCACGCCGATGATCACACCCAGGATCGTCAAGCCAGCCCGCAGCTTTTGCGAGCGAATCGCGCTGAGCGCCAGCGCCACTGGTTCCTTGATATTGTTCATCCGGTGAGTCTGCATAGCTCTTTGCTTAGTCACTCGCGCCGTAGCGCATCAACAGGGTCCAGGAGGGCGGCTCGCTGCGCTGGATAGATGCCGAATATCAACCCAATCGTCAATGACACCACCACGCCGACAACAATCGCCTGAGGCTGTACCACGGCCGGAAATGGCGTGAACCGGTTGATCAACAGGGCGGCGGCAAATCCCAAGCTAATGCCGATCAATCCGCCCATCAAGCACAGGGTCAACGACTCAAAGAAAAATTGCTGCAGGATGTCCAGCCGACGCGCGCCGATGGATTTGCGCAAGCCGATTTCACGCGTGCGTTCAGCGACCGTCACCAACATAATGTTCATGATGACAATGCCGCCAACCACGGCGGACAACAGCCCAATGATGACAAAGGCAATGAAAAAGGCTTGGCTCATGTCGTTCCACATCGAGGTCAGCGACTCGGCGGTCGTGATATAAAACGTGTCACGTTCGTTATAAGGGACATGCCGCCGGGTTCGCAAAATCAAGCGAGCTTGGTCTTGCGCCTCCTGCAAAAGCTCAGGACGGCGCGCGCGGGCGTTGATCGTCAGATTGGGCAACGTGTTGTAATAGCCGTAGGCCTTGAAAAACTGGGTAATCGGAATCAACACGAAATTATCCTGCGATTGCCCAAACAAGCTGCCTATCTTATCGGCGACACCGACAACCACGTAAGGAAGCTGGCTGATCTTGACCGTTTTGCCCAGCGGATCAAGACCAGTAAACAATTTCTCAGCCACCTCAGCGCCCAGCACGCAGACATTGACCGCGCGCTCTTCTTCCCATGATTGAATGTATCGGCCCTGCGCAATATCAATCTGACCGATCTCGCTCATGTTGGATGTCACGCCGCGAATCGCCACATCGGCAAGCGATTGGCGGCCATATCGCACGTGCCCTGTGGTAGCCACTTCTGCGCCGACGCCCTGACACGCCTGGCATCCGCGTTCGATCGCGTCAATGTCGTCCATCGTGAGGTCTTTGTAGCGTAGCGCCTCAAAATACTCGTCGAGGTCAGAGGCAACCGCTGGCGTCTTGGAAATTTGGAATGCGTCACTGCCAAGAGCGATCACCTTATTTTTGACATAGGCGTTGGCCCCTTCGAGCAACGTGATCACAGTGATCAAGGTCGCTACGCCAATAATCAACCCCAGCAGCGTTAAAAATGACCGCATTTTATGCGCCCACAGCGCGGCAACGCCGACTTTGACCATTTCAATTTTGCTCATTCTGGCCTTCTTCATGCGATCTGCTCAGCAGTGCCATTTGATGCACACGAGCCTATGGCCGTTTTACGTGATACACAGGAATTTGGTTCGCACTGAGAAAATGCAGTGACGCGACGGCTTCAGCAAGCGGCCTGCGCTGCCAGCCCCTCTTACCAACGGGCTGATGGCAAGCTTGACGCGATTCTGTGCGAAGAGGGGCACACCATTATGGCTTGGCCTTGCCTTGATCGGCGACCGATTGCATGGCCTTGCGTACCTCTTCTGGATCGCCAAGGTAATAATTTCTCAACGGATTCAAGGCCTCGTCCAACTCGTACACAAGCGGTATGCCGGTTGGGATATTCAGGCCAACGATGTCTTCATCGGAAATGTGATCAAGGTACTTGACCAGGGCGCGCAGTGAATTGCCATGCGCCGTGATGATCACTCGTTGGCCTGATTGCACGGTTGGGGCAATCACCTCGTGCCAGTAGGGCAGGAAGCGGGCGACCGTATCCTTTAGACACTCGGTCAGTGGTAGTTCATGGGGAGCTAAATGACGGTAGCGTGGGTCATGGCCCGGATAGCGTTCATCGCTTGGCTCCAGCGCCGGCGGCGGCACGTCATAACTCCGCCGCCACAGCAGCACTTGCTCTTCGCCAAACTTGGCGGCTGTTTCGGCCTTATTCAACCCTTGCAACGCGCCGTAATGACGCTCGTTCAATCGCCATGATAGATGAATCGGAATCCACATCAAATCCATTTCATCCAACACTAGCCAGAGTGTTCGGATGGCTCGCTTCAGCACCGACGTGAATGCCACATCAAAGACAAATCCTTCCTGCTTGAGCAAGCGTCCGGCTTGACGCGCCTCTTCGATGCCTTTTTCAGACAAATCCAC
>JANWZE010000035.1 GCA_025054955.1 Blastocatellia bacterium
GTGGCTGTGAGCTCGCGTTTTTGCCAGGAAAGCGGGCAGGCCTGTATGGGGGCCTCGCTGTGGGCCCCCGCGTAGAATGCGTGTGAGCGGATAGGACCGAATTCTTCAACCCGCAATTGGTACTGTCCATCTGTGTTCATCAGTGGTGTTTCCGAGGAATCGCTCAAATGTTATTTTCAGAGGAATCGCCCATGAGCTCCGTGCTCGCCACGAACCATGAAAATGGTTATTTTCCAAGGAATCGGCCATGAGCTCCGTGCTCGCCACGAACCATGAAAATGGTTATTAGCAGAGGAGTCGGGCGGCCACGGCGAGCCGCCCGTACAGGGTGGCTGTGGGCCCGCGTTTTTGCCCGGAAAGCGGGCAGGCCTGTATGGGGGCCTCGCTGTGGGCCCCCGCGTGGCTGTGGGCCAGCGTTTTTGCCAGGAAAGCGGGCAGGCCTGTATGGGGGCCTCGCTGTGGGCCCCCGCGTAGAATGCGTCTGAGCGGATAGGACCGAATTCTTCAACCTACAATTGGTACTGCCCATCTGTGTTCATCAGTGGTGTTTCCGAGGAATCGCTCAAATGTTATTTTCAAAGGAGCCAGCAGCTCGGCCCCTGAATGAACCTGCTGGTTACTCTGCATCATCCCACGTCCACGCACGAGCTAACTGATAAATGCTGGTTCGCAGTCGCTGATGCCGATTCGAGAGCCTGACAAAACGAGCCTCATGCCTTCCCCCTTTTGCTCGCAGAATGCGAATCAACTGTCGCTTTTGTGCTGAACTCCATTGATCCAAATCGGGAAACAACTCGATCATGACGCTCCAGCGGCGAAACGCCTCGCGCTCAGCCGATGGCCAGGCGCTCAGGTCAGTGACGCCGAGCCGTTGTGCGACATTGGCCGTTGCTGTCTGCACAGCCCGGATCGGATCGCCACCATAGGCGCGAGCAATGTGGTGTGTTACTTGATGCCCGATATTCTCATACGGGAACAGCCCGATCAGCTCGTCGCGTGGCTCGCCGAGATGGAAGTAGATATTCTCCCGACTGAGTCGGCGCAGGACGCGCCGCGGCGAACGATAGCGAGGATCACGGCGGAGCTTCTCTCGCTCCGCGCGTAGCAGATTTACGACAGCCCGGCCTCGTGGCTCGAAGCCGAGGTTGTAGTAAAACCAGCAGGCGCCCGAACTGAGCGCTTCGTCATTTTCATAGCCAATTTGGTAGCGCATGACGGTAAAATCGGTCGGTCGAAACAGATCGTAGACCACTGCTAAGACGCGGCCAAATATCCAGCTTGATTCGCCGCCGCGAAACGTCTCGAACACGTTGTATGCCACCTCAGATGATTCAAACAGGCCGCTGGCCAGCGTATAGCCGATCGGAACGCCGTTCTTCAGCAACAAGCCTGCATAAACGCTTTCAAGAAATAATCGGCGCGCCGGTTGCAGGCCGATCATGACGATGCGCAATCCTCGTCCGCACTCGTACAGAAGGCCATCGTCGGGACTGGCGTAATCGAACGCTTCCAGTTCCCGATGGCGAACAGCCATGCAGGCCCTCGCCAGGTTGATCAACCGGCTCGTTTCGTTTCGGCTCAACCGACGACGTGCAGGCAGGCGCTGCAGCTCGCGCCGAAGGTCAATCGCGCCGCGACGCAAAGGTTCACGATGATAGTAGGGCTTCTTAACGTTGATCGCCGCTGTGGTTCGACTTGGAAAATCCTTACCGAGCGTCAAGCGCAACGGCAGCGCGAGCGAATCATAGAGCGACTGCCGAGTCATTTCATCGCAGCTCATAGTGTTGAACCGATTGATAAGAGAGACAAACGCATTGCCTCCCCCGGCAGCATTGGCCAGCCACTCGGCCGAAGACACATGCTCATCATCAATGCCCGGATGCTCGGCCAGCGTTGTCAGCAGAACCAATATCCTATCCAGTGGCGCTGGGTCAGCATAACAATCCCATGCGATGTCAACGTGAGCCGGATAGGATTGCGCTAGCCAGCAGGCCATCGGGTAGGAAAACGGATAGACGGTCGTGGTGGTGATGATCCCTGTCTCGTCCAGCTTGCGTCGCGCGCGTGCAACTTCAGGGCGGTCGGCAAATTCATACAGCAGCCGGTTGACTCGATGGAGCACTGCCGGACTATCAGGATAAGCCTTGATGAAACAGAGCGCCTCATGCAATCGCAACAACAACGATGCCTCCTGCGGAAACGCGCCGGGCAAGGCGTCCAGCAGGGTGATCTTTGCAGCTTCGGCCTCGGCGCCGAATTGAGTGCGCCAAGTTTCTAATTGTTCGACGCATTGTTCTGACGGCGGGGCTAGGCTCGCGCGTGAGCGTTTCATCGCGCGCAATTATTCCAGATGGTCGAATTGTTCGGCAATGGACAGCGTGGCCGCTGTCCAGGTTTCTTTACATCAATGAGCTTTTTTGCTAAACTGGCCGCCGCTTTGACAATCACCAGACGTGAGAAGAAACAGCGAGTGAGAGGGCGCTGGGTTACACGTCCCACACAAGAAGGTGAACGATCCGTCACTCAGCAGGAGCCTCGCTGGAATGTATCATGAGCGCAAGCGTTTGACATGGGCGCTTGCGAGGTCACATGCCCCTGAGCGGGCTTGCGCATGGCGTTATGAACGAGAGCCTCAAAATACTCACTGTCAAGCTGAGCGGGGCGATGACTCAACTGCCGTACATACCACAGGCGCTTGCCTTGGTGTGGTCGGCGGCGCGGCCGTGGACGATTGCCTGGGCTGTGTTGTTGATCGCGCAAGGGCTGCTGCCGGTTGCCCTCGTCCATCTGACTCAGAACGTCGTTGACAGCATGGTTGCTGCCATGAACGCCGGCGGTCAGTGGCAGGCGCTTGAGCCGGCGCTGCGATGGGTCATTGTGATGGCCTTGGTCTTGTTGTTGATTGAGGGGCTGGAAAGCGTCATGGCGTGGATTCGCGCGACCCAATCCGAGCTGGTCAGCGATCATGTCAGCGGGCTAATCCACGACAAAGCGGTCTCGCTGGACATGGCCTTTTACGAGACGCCGGACTATTACGATCGGCTGTACCGCGCTCGCATTGATGCCATCAGCCGACCAGTGGCGTTGCTGGAGAATGTAGGAAGCCTGGCGCAAAACGGCATCACGTTGATTGCGATGGCCGGTGTGTTGATGCGGTTTGGGTGGTGGGTTCCCCTGCTGTTGATTGTGAGCACCCTACCGGCCTTCCACGTAGTGCTACAATCAGCCATGCACCGACACCAATGGCGCGTGCGAAACACGACAGACCAGCGTCGGACCCGCTATTACGACTACATGCTTACATCACAAGAAACGGCAGCCGAACTGCGTCTGTTTGCGCTCGGCGACCACTTCAAAACGGCCTTTCAGAGCTTGCGTCAACGGCTGCGAGGCGAATCGGCGCAACTAGCTCGCCGGGAAGCCATGGCTCGATTCGCTGCCGGCGGCATGGCCATTGTAGCCATCTGTGGCGCGATGGGTTGGATGGTCTGGCAAGCAGCGCGCGGATTGGTCACGCTCGGCAACGTGGCGCTCTTTTATCAAGCGTTCAACCAAGGCCAGCGTGTCATGCGAACACTGCTGGGGCAGGCGGGTGATACCTATAGCAATATCCTATTTCTCGAAAACCTGTTTGAGTTTCTCGGCCTGCAATCACAGGTGACCGACCCGATTGCGCCGGCTGCCACGCCAGCCGCATTGCGAGAAGGCATTCGCTTTGAGCAGGTCACGTTTCGCTATCCGGGCAGTCAACAACCAGCATTGGCGGATTTCAACCTCAGTGTTGACGCGGGCCAGATTGCCGCTATCGTCGGCGCGAACGGAGCCGGCAAAAGCACGCTGATTAAACTGCTCTGCCGGTTTTATGATCCGGAAGCCGGTCGCGTGACGATTGACGGAACAGATATACGTCAATGGCCGCTTATCGAGCTGCGCCGGCTGATCACGGTTCTGTTTCAGGAGCCAGTTCACTACCACACGACGGCAGCAGAGAATATCGCCATCGGCGATCTAGCCGCAGCGCCGAACATGTCACAGATTGAAGCGGCAGCCGCCGCCGCCGGCGCCGATGCTCCAATCCGCCGGTTGCCGGACGGATACCAGACGGTGTTGGGCAAGTGGTTTGGCGGTGCTGAGCTGAGCGTCGGTGAATGGCAGCGTGTGGCGCTGGCCCGCGCATTCATCCGCCAAGCGCCGATCATTATCCTGGACGAACCGACCAGCGCCATGGACTCATGGGCAGAAGCGGATTGGTTAGCGCGGTTTCGCCAGTTGGCTGCCGGTCACACGGCGATTGTGATCACCCATCGGTTCACAACGGCGATGCAAGCTGATGTCATTCATGTCATGGATAACGGTCGGATCATTGAATCGGGTTCACACGAGCAATTACTGGCGCAGGGCGGGCGGTATGCTGAATCGGTGCAGGCTCAATTCCAGGGCCGATTCAATCTCAACCCGTTAAACCGCGCCTGAAAGCTCGACAGCAAACCGACGTCATTGCCTTCAATCAAGCGACACACCGAGATGAACTGACCGCGCACTCGTCCATGAAAATTCGTTATACAGGTTGCCAGTGTGCTCGTCGAGCCAGGATGCTTCGCCGGTTCGCTCTGGCGGCCAGTACGCTGATACCTTCTCCACAGCCTCATTAAGTTGACGCGACACGCTCGTTGTAGGTACATTTTTTCTTCCATTAAAGGCGTCAAATTGACGATGATTCGGAGCAAGTATTCATGCAACACAAGCGGTGGCGAGTGCGGGAAGCAGATCAGGCAGCCACGCATCGGTTAAGACAAGAGCTGGGCGTGTCGCCGATACTATCGCATCTGCTATGTCACCGCCGGCTGAGCGATCCTGAAGCTGCATATCGGTTCCTTCATCCGCGCATTGAACATCTGCACGACCCCTATCTGATGACCGATATGCGAAAAGCTGTCACCCGAATCATGCGCGCCATTCACCAACGCGAGAAGATCATCGTCTACGGCGATTACGACGTGGACGGCACAACCAGCATCATCATCTTGCGAAAAGTTCTGGAATGGCTCGGCGCCAACGTCTCGTATCACGTGCCACAGCGATTGGTGGATGGCTACGGCATGAAAGATGAAGCGATTGAGCAAGCATACGCGGCTGGCGCAAAACTGATCATCAGCGCTGATTGTGGGATTCGAGCCTATGATGTGGTCGAGCGCGCCCGCCAACTCGGCGTGGACGTCATTATTACCGACCATCATCTGCCGGAAACCCGCTTGCCCCGCGGCGTGGCCGTTTTGAATCCACGGCGGCCCGATTGCGGCTACCCGGACAAAGAGCTTGCCGGCGTCGGCGTTGCCCTCAAGCTGGTGCATGCGCTGCTGAAAGAAGCGGGGCGTGAATCGGCGCTGGAATCGTTCATCAAGGTCGCAGCCATCGGCACGATTGCCGACATGGTCCCGCTGACGGGTGAGAATCGTATCATTGCCAAAGTCGGATTGGAGGGACTGCGTCGGCCTCAAAACGATGGCCTGAAGGCGCTGCTGGATGTATCGGGTATTCAACTTGACCGACCGATAGGATACGATGACATCGCGTTTCGCGTCGGCCCACGTATCAACGCGATGGGGCGCATGGGGAAGGCGAATCCGGTGGTTGAGTTGTTTTGGGCCGGGACAGCAGAGGAGGCGCAGATGAGAGCCCGCGAGCTGAATCAACAAAACGCGGCTCGGCAACAAGCGGAACGGCAGGTGTTGAATGAAGCGCACCAGATGATTCAGGCCGATCCAAGTCTGGTCGCCGGTTCGGTGATCGTTTTGGCCGGGCACGGGTGGCATCGCGGCGTCACCGGCATTGCGGCGGCGAAAATTGTAGAGAAATTCTATCGTCCGACGATTGTCATCTCGTTGGATAATGGCCTTGGTCATGGTTCCGGTCGAAGCATTCGCGCTTTTCACTTGCTCAACGGCCTGGATCAATGCGCTGACCTGTTTGTGCAGTATGGCGGTCATTCACATGCCGCCGGCTTAACGATCCGCGAAGATCAGGTCGGTGCGTTGGCGTCACGGCTGAACCGCTATGCTGCCTCGGTGCTGACCCAAGACGATCTGATCCCTGAACTGGACATCGAACACATATTGACCATCCCTGAGGTGACATTGAATCTCTGGCAGGACATCTCGCAATTAGAACCCTTCGGGCATGGCAATCCGAAGCCGATCTTGGCCGTGCGCCACGCGCATATAGCTGGCGAGCCACGCATCGTCAAAGACAAGCACCTGAAGTTCCGCCTCATGCAACATGGGCGAGACATTGAGGTCATCTGGTGGAACGGCGTCGAAGCGGACGTAGAGTTGACGGGCCGAGAACTGGTCTCAGTCGCCTTCACCGTGGACGCCCATTACTATCAGGGTTCGGTCGGCCTACACCTTGTGGCCAAAGACCTCAAAGTGAGGAGTCACTAAAGATGAACCTTCATCGCGCTCACAGATGGCCTCAACTGGTCAGGGTGGTTGCTGCCGTTATCTTCCTCAGCACGGTGGTCGCCATCTTCATTTCCTATCGAAACCGCTCAACCACGAACCCTCGCGCCGGCGATGCATTCCCCAAGCTGAGTAAACGGCTGGTCTCCGTTGCCGAAAATGTCGAACACCGACGAGAGCGGGGCGCAGAGACGACCTTGTTTCTCAAAGCCGCGCGCGACGAAGTATATGACGACGGCCACCATGAATTAACAGATGTGGTGGCTGAACTCTATGATGAGACAGGGAAGCCACGTGGGTCGCTGCGAGCTGGCTTCTGTATTTACGATCCAACACAAACGCTCGTCATCTTTCAGAACCGCGTCTCGGTGACAGCATGGGACATGTTGTCATTGGAGACTGAACGGCTGACGTATGAACAGAAAACCGGCTTGATTCTGAGCGATCAACCAGTGCAATTCCGTTATCCTCATTGGCGCGGCCAGGTGGTCGGCATCGAAGTGCGGACACAGCCCGGACAGGAGCAGATCATCTTCAAACAGCACGTCCGCGTCGAGATTGACTCATCCACCGGCTCGACCAACCAAATCATTCGCCTACAGAGCGACTCGGCGTATGCCACAAAGGCGGATGCCAGCGTGCACCTGCTCGGTAATGTGAGTTTGACACAGTCCACACAATCACTGCGCGCTGACCGGATGGTAGCCGTGTTTAATCACGAACGGCAGTTGCAACACGTCGAGGCGCAGGGACGTTGCGTCATGACATTTCAATCCGAGTCGCGTATCAGTGAGGTGCGAGCCAGTAGCATGAAGTTTCTATTCGACGCTCAGCAACGATTGCACCAGGCGACGGCAACAGGTGGAGCGGTGGCCACGGTCACCGATGCTCGAGAGGTGCGGCAGGTGCGCGCCTTTCACATTGAGGCGACATTTGTGCCATCCTCCGGCGGAGCCGTGCATGTGGCGCGAGTCGTCGGTGATCGGGGACGAGTGGACGTGCAGGTGACGCCAGTCAAAGGCGCTCCGAGTGAACCACGTCAAGAAAGAGCTCGACTGAGTCTGTCCAGCTCGGAACAGAAGCGGCTCGTGGCGGATCGAATCGAGCTGTTGTATCAACCAGGCGGTCGAGAGCTAGACCGTGCCACGGCTTCCGGCCAAGTCGAACTGGTGTTAGAGCCACTGGCCGCGAGCCGCGCCGCTGAACGCAAAACGATTCGCGCCGGACGAATGGAGATCGCGTTTTACCAGGATGGTAATCTGGCCGAGACGCTTAATGCCCAAGATGTACAGGTGGAATTCGAGCCGTTGAAACCCACGTCGGCGCGAGCCAAGCGCACAACCAAGAGCAAACAACTAGTCGGACAGATTGATCGCGCGACGCAAGACCTGACCAGCTTGACGCAATCAGGTGATTTCCATTTCGTTGAAGGTGACCGGCAAGCGAAAGCCGATACAGCCACGTACGATGCAGCTACTCACATCATCAGTCTGCGTGGTGGCGAGCCGGTGATCTGGGATAGCCGCGCGCGCACACGCGCCGAGCACATCCAGATTGACGTGCAAGCGGGCACGAGTGTCGCACAGGGTCGCGTGACAACGACCTACTACAACCAAGAGGCCACCGAGCGAGCAACTCCATTTCAACAGCAACAATCGCCCGTGTTCATTGCAGCGGATCGCGTCGAGGTCAATCACGAGAATCACTTTGCTGTGTACACTGGCAAGGCGCGTGCGTGGCAAGAGGAAGCCTATGTGACAGCCCAGCGCCTTGAATTGTACGGTCGAGAACGCATGATGGTGGCGGTCGGTCAGGTGAAATCGGGCTTTTATCGCGCTCCCGCGGGTCACCAAACAGGCCAAGCTAGATCGTTCGTTCCAGTGTTCGTCAGTGCCGGGCGGATGACTTATCAAGATAGCAATCGGTTGGTGCGCTATGAGAGTCAGGTGCAGTTGCAGCACGCTGACCGGCGCATGATGGCCGATCAGCTCAGTGTGTTCCTCAAGCCTGAGCTGAACGAGATCGAACGCGTTGTCGCTGACGGGCACGTCGTGGTGACCGAACCACAGCGGCAAGCATTCGGCGATCAGGCTGTCTATACGGCAGCCGACGAGCGCGTGGTCATCATTGGCCGACCAGCGCGCATTGAAGACGACCGCTACGAAGCCGCGCAGAGGGGCTCTCGATTGACTTATCTAATGGGCGATGATAAAGTAGTGCTCGGAGATCATGAAGGATCACAACGGGTTAAATCAATGCGGAAAATCCAGTAATACTGAGGCGTAGAGGCGTGATGTCGCAGCTCATTGTAGAGAAAGAAATACCCGACGTGTGGCACGGCGAAGTCGTCTCCTCAATGCCTGATTGGGTTGATCCGGCCATTGTCACTGAAACACTGCGAGCTGTCGGCTTGAAAAAATCCTATAAGAAACGCTGCGTCGTCAACAATGTCTCGCTACATGTGCGACCGGGTGAGGTTGTCGGCCTGCTGGGTCCTAACGGCGCAGGCAAAACAACAACGTTCTACATGATCCTCGGCTTGGTTGATCCCGATGAGGGTGACATCTTCCTTAAAGGAAAGTGCATTACCAAGCTCCCCATTTACATGCGAGCGCGCCAGGGAGTGACCTATTTACCTCAAGAGCCGTCCATCTTCCGCAAGATGACCGTCGAGGATAATCTTCTGACGATCCTGGAAACGTTGAATCTAAGCAAACAGGAACGCTACCAACGACTGGAAGCGTTGTTAGATGATCTGGGCATTCGCCATGTGAGAAAAACGATGGGGTATGCCCTGTCTGGCGGCGAACGCCGACGCACGGAAATCGCCCGCGCGTTGGTGATTGAGCCGCAGTTTATGTTGCTTGATGAACCATTCGCCGGAATTGATCCGCTGGCTGTGCTGGACCTGCAAACTATTATTCGTGATCTGAAGGCGCGCGGCATCGGCGTGTTGATCACCGATCACAATGTGCGCGAAACCTTGGCAATTACCGACCGCGCCTACATCATCAACGAGGGGAAAATTTTCCGTTCAGGCACGCCCCAAGAATTGACGGATGATCCAATGGTTCGACGAGTCTATCTAGGAGAAGGATTCAGGTTGTAGCGTATGCCTTCGGTCAAACTCCACACTACGCTGTCTCAACGGCTGATCCTTACGCCTCAGCTCAAGCAGCGGATTGATATGCTGGCGATGACCAAGGTGGAGTTGCTCGATGCGATAAATCAAGAGCTGCAAGAGAATCCGGTCCTGGAAGAAGTGACCGAACCGGTGACCGACGGCCAACAGTTGCTGGCCAAGACAGATCAAGAAGAATTCTCCATCCATCCGCGAGAAACCGAGCTGGAGAAGGTGGAGCCGGTGACCCCGGAACCAACGGCCAACGGTGACCCGTTCGATCAAATTGATTATGGATCGTTCTTCCAAGATTATCTTGATCCGGGCCCGCGAACCACACAGAGCGAAGTCGCAGAGGACGAACCCTCTCTGATCGAAAAACTCACACCGGGCAAAACAAGCCTGTATGATCATCTCACCTGGCAGTTGCGACTGATCGGTTTGTCAGACGAGATGCTGAGTATCGCTGAAGCGATCGTCGGGAATCTGAATGAGGACGGATACTTGGAGGCAACCCTCGAGGAAATTGCTGCCATGGGCCCGTGGCCGGTGGAGCAGGTTGAGGCTGCGCTGAAGGTCGTCCAACATCTGGACCCGCCGGGGGTCGGCGCGCGTGATCTGCGCGAATGCCTCTTGATCCAATTGAGAGAGCACGGATGGGAAAACGATCTGGCTGCAACGTTGGTGGCTGAGCACCTGGAAGAATTACAACCGCGCCGATTACCTGAGCTGGCCAAGAAGTTGGGATTGCCACTGGATGTCGTCGAGGCCGAGATGGACAAAATCCATCAGCTCGATCCACGGCCGGGCCGGAATTACGCGGCGACGCCACCACAATACATTACGCCAGAAGTGAGCATCGTCAAGATTGGCGACGAGTACCGCCTCATCTTCAATGATGATGAAGTGCCACGACTGCGCATCAATCCGACCTATCGGCGCATGTTGGAAGGCAATGACGTCTCAAAGGAAGTCCGCGACTTTGTGCGCGAGCGATTTCGCGGCGCATTGGAATTGTTGAAAAATATCGAGCATCGGAAACGAGCGATCTACCGCGTATGTGAGGCGATCGTCCGGCGGCAACGAGACTTTCTCGATTTCGGGCCGGAGTACCTCAAGCCGATGCTGCTCAAAGATATTGCTGAGGAGTTGAATTTGTCGCTGTCCACGATCAGTCGAGTGGTCAATAACAAATACGTCGAGACCCCGCAAGGAGTGATGGAGCTGCGTCGGTTCTTCACCGAAGGGTTGACGCGAGATGACGGCCGAGAAATCTCGACACGCGTCATTAAGCTGCGCATCAAAGAACTGATCGAGCGCGAGGACCCGCGCAATCCGCTGACTGACGATGATATTGTGAACATTCTCGGCCGCAATGGCATTCGGCTCTCACGCCGAACTGTGACGAAATACCGCAAGCTGATGGGCATCGAGAGTTCACGAGACCGACGGGCTCCCTAGGAGGTGGCTATGTTACTAGAGTTGACCGGACGGAATGTTGAAATCACCCCGCGCATTGAAAAACGTATCAACAAGCACTTATCGAAACTTGATAAATTGTTTCATGATGACTCGGCCAGCGCTCATGTGATCATCACCGCCGAAAAACATACTCACCGGACGGAGATCATCCTGACGTGGCGCGACCACCGGCTGACGGGCGTGGCTGAAACCACTGACTTGGATACGTCCGTCAGTCAAGCGATTGATAAGATCAACCGCCAAGCCCTCAAACAAAAAGAGAAATTCGCTGCCCGCCGACGCACAGCCCGCAAAGCGCCTCGGATGATCCCAGCCCTGGAAGAGACAACCGCGCCGGAGCCACGAATCATTCGGGCACGGCTCAATTCATTCAAACCACTGACCGTTGAAGAAGCCGCCCTCCACCTGTCTGAGACGGGCGATCATTTTTTGGTCTTCCGCGATGCCGAGCGAGACGCCGTGTCGGTGCTGTACAAACGCAAAGACGGACACTATGGGTTAATCGAGTCCTAGCGCCTTGATTTCTTGTCCTAATCATGGCCTCTCCGCACATTGTGATTATTACCGGGCTGAGCGGTTCGGGAAAAACCTCAGCCGTCAAAGCCTTTGAAGACCTCGGCTACTTCTGCGTTGACAACTTGCCGATCCAACTCATTCCGACATTCGTTCAGTTGTGTGACCGCTCCGATGAAACATTGAGCCGCGCCGTCATTGTGGTTGATATTCGGGAGAAAGAGTTCCTGCCTGAATTTCCCCATATCTATGAAACGCTAAAAAAACGCAACATTCATCTGACCGTCCTGTTCTTTGAGGCCAATGATGAAACGATTCGTCGTCGCTTTTCAGAAACACGCCGGCCTCATCCGTTAAGCCAACAGAAGAAGCATCTGGCACAATCCATTGCCGCTGAGCGCGCTCTGCTGGCGCCTTTACGCGCGCTCGCCGATATGGTCGTGGATACCTCCGATCGGAATGTGCATGCCTTGCGTCAATACCTGATTGAACAATTCAGTGGCAACGGACGCCGCCTAGAGATGCATATTCTGATCGTGAGTTTTGGCTATAAGCACGGGCTGCCACCAAACATGGATTTGTTATTCGATGTGCGATTCTTACCCAATCCTCATTTCGTGCCCGAACTGCGCCCTCTGACCGGCAAGCATCCGCAGGTGGCGGCATACATGAATCAGTCGCCTGAGACTCAGGAGACGCTGCGCCGATTGCAAGAGCTGCTGGAGTTCTTGCTGCCTCATTACCGACGTGAAGGACGCAGTTATCTCACCATTGGCATCGGATGTACCGGCGGGCGGCACCGCTCGGTGATGGTGGCCGAAGCGCTGCGCCGATTTTTGCGACGAAAAGGATACAAGGTGAAAGTTCAACATCGCGACTGGAAAAAATTCGACATGTATTGATTCCCAGAGCCATCACGAGTTGACAGGGGCGCTGGCAACCGGCGCGCCGCGGTCAAATCGGTGTGGAGGTGACAGACATTGATCGGTGGAGTTTTAGTAACACATGGACAATTAGCCAGAGAATTGGTTCACGCAGCCGAGACAATCGTTGGCGAAGTGCAACAGATCACTGCCGTTTCCATCGGCTGGCATGATGATGTGGAAACGGCTCGCCAAGCGATCAAAGCGGCGATTGATCAGGTTAATTCAGGCAGTGGCGTCCTGGTGCTAACCGACGTGCTGGGCGGAACGCCGACCAATATCGCGGCTAGCTTTATGGGGATTGAACCAATCGAGATCGTGACCGGCGTCAACCTGCCGATGGTCATTCGATTGGCTAGCCAACGCGGGGACGAAGACCTGATGACCTTAGCTCAGCAGGTGCGGGATCAGGGAAAACAGGACATTTACCTGGCCAGCGAAATTCTCACTCCGAAAGCATGATCCATCGCTTGCTCAGGCCGATGAACTGCCTCCTGGCAACGGCATATCCCGATGCGACAACAAACGATCACCGTTCGGAATCGTCTCGGACTGCACGCGCGCGTGGCTGCCAAGATCGTCCGCGTGAGCAATCAGTTCAAGAGTGACGTGCGATTGCAGCGACTGGATAACGGACGCGCCGGAGACGCCAAGAGCATCTTCGGCATTCTCTTGTTGGCGGCGACGCAAGGCACGCAGCTCATCCTGACAACATCGGGCGAGGATGAAGCGGAAGCTTTGAAGGAACTGGCAAACTTCATTGAACGTCAATTCGATGACACCGACGCATGACAGAACAAGCAACCAGATGATGAAGCAATGGCGCGGATTGGGCGTATCGCCCGGCATTGGCATCGGCTGGATCGTTCGCATGAGCGCGCGCGGAGAGCGCGTGTTCCGCTTCCGTTTGAACCCATCACAAGTGGAACACGAAGTCAAACGACTCACCGAGGCCATTGATAAAACGCGACAGCAACTGCTTCAGATCAAATCGAAGCTGGAACAAACACTGGGATCAGCGCATGCCTACATTCTGGATGCTCACTTGCTCATGCTGGAGGATCGCCAACTGGTCGAAGAGATCAGAACACTCATCCGCTATGAGCTTGTCAACGCCGAATGGGCTGTTAAGACGGTCACCGATCGCATCCTGGCTTCCTACGCTGAAATCAAAGACGAGTACCTCTGTGAGCGAGGCAGTGATGTTCGAGATGTGATGGATCGGCTGACAGCGATGCTGCGAGGCGATCATCCCCCGCAAGGGCTGCCCCAACAAACCATTCTGGTGGCGCAACACATCTTGCCCAGCATCATGGCCGAACTCGATGTCGAATCGGTTGTCGGACTGGTGGCCCAAGCCGGTGGACGCACTTCGCACGCAGCCATCATTGCTCGAAGCCTGGGCATCCCTGCGGTCGTCGGGATTGACCAGTACGAGGAGATTGAAGCCGGAGCGGCAGCCATCATTGATGGGCAGAGCGGTCTGTTGATTCTACACCCCACAGACGAGACTGTGCGCCAGTATCAGCACCGACAAACCGAACGAGAGCGACTCTGGAGCTTCATGCAAGCCCGCGCACAGTTGCCCGCGCAAACGTGTGATGGCATCAGAATCACCCTGCGAGCCAACATCGAATTACCCTCTGAATGCAACATGCTCGCTCACTATAGCGCCCAAGGCATCGGACTCTTTCGGACACAATACCTATTCCTTTCGCGGGCCGCTGACGAGCTGCCTTCAGAAGAGGAGCAGTTCAACGTCTATCGGCAATTAGCTCAAGCCTGCGGAACTGACGGAGTAGGCATTCGCACATTCGACTGGGCTGAAACTGGTGTGGCTCAGTCTGGGCGTGAATTGGAGATCAATCCAGCACTCGGTCTACGCGCGATTCGATTTTCCTTGCAAGCGCGTGACGTGTTCCGCACGCAGTTAAGGGCTATTCTGCGAGCCGCGTGTTACGGGTCTGTGCGCGTTGTTCTTCCGTTGGTATCCACGATCACCGAACTGAGGCAAGCCCGACAAATCCTCCAGCAGGCTGCTCAGGAATTGACCGCTGAGGGCGTCGCTCATCAGGACAATGTCCCTATCGGGGTGATGATCGAGGTGCCAGCAGCGGTGATGATTGCCGATGTGTTGGCGGCCGAATCCGACTTCTTCAGCCTTGGCACGAACGACCTGATCCAATACCTGTTAGCCGTTGATCGCGACAATACGCAGGTGGCCTATCTTTATAAGGCACTACACCCCGCCTTACTACGCGCCATTAAGCAGACAGTTGATGCAGCCACCCATGCGAACATTCCTGTTGAAGTGTGTGGTGAAATGGCTTCGGACCCACTTCATGCCCTTGTCTTGATAGGACTGGGGGTACGCTCCTTGAGTATGGCGCCCAAATTCATACCGTTCATTAAAGACATCATTCGATGCGTTGATGCCGCAACTCTACAACAGACGGTCAAGCGGGCGCTGAACCTATCATCCACTGAGCAAGTAGAAGCACTCTTGCATGAAGAGTGGCATCCGTTTATGCAAATGTGGTCCGAACAGACCCCATCTGAATGGGCTCAAATTGAGCAAGCTTGACAACGAGAGCTTGATCATCCAAACATCGTCTGAACAGAACCCATCTGAATGAGCCTGCCATGAGCCGAGCTTTTGCCCAGCCGTGACCATTCGCTCTGGGGCAGCGCATGGCTAAACGCATGCACCCGGCCGCGCCGTCCCCGATGCTCAAACACGCATTTTCAAACGGATTGACTCAAGCGGAAACTCTAGGGTTCTACAATCTGTTTGACCCGGTCCATGACACTCCCCCCACCTGTATTCATAACCATGCGCACAAGCATAATGGACACAGCAAACGTCACAGGGATCACGAATGCCTTCCAGGCAGCCAATTGAAGCCGCCGATATAACAACCGGCCACAAATCAGGCAGGAGCAGATTGCCGCTGCGATCCAAAACGGCGTCAAGCTGGCCGTCTCTTGCTGTTTTGCTCTTAACAATTCATCCATCTTTGCTTGCGTTGCAGGATCAATCGTGGGCTGGTTTATATTGCTGAGCATGGTATTGAAGACCTCCGTCAGCTTCTGCGAAACGCTGGGATCTACTTTCATAAACACGACTGTGTAGACCAACAATCCCAACATAAGCACAGCAAGGGGGAGGATCGAAAGAACAACGATTTGATAGAGCTTGCGTAGATCAACGCGTGTGTCCATCAAATATAACCAGCAAAAGATGAAGACCATGGCCAGCGGCACCAGGCTCAGATAAAACCCACTATTGACCAAAAAAAGCACGCTAAAGAGCGCCTGCAACAGACCGCGTATTTGTTCCGGCACGAAGGAGAGATACTTATTCAAGCCGGCATATTGTGCTGTCCAACTCAAGATAAAGAAGGCCACGAGCGTCAGGTGGTATTTCAACAAAGAGGACTTGCCTTCTTCTGTGACCGGTTGTGCAGAGGGTTGTGGTGCACTCATAGAACTTCACGGATGAAAATATCGAGCCGCAATCACGGGCGTCAAAAATGTTTCAATAGCAGCAGCAATCACTAAGACCACATAAGCCGCCAACGCGATACGTGCGTAGTTTTTCACTTCTGTAGTCCAATCCACTGTGTCACCTTGAAGCTGGCGATACACCCGGAAGGGGAAATAAAATCCCAACGCTGCTATAACCATAAACGATGAAATTTCAAAAATCCCATGTGGCAAAACAGTAGCCAACAAAAAGGCTAATGTTATGCCTGGTGCTGCGGTCAATTGACCGAAGACAAGTCCTAGGCTGCTGCCAATCAGAAACGAGTGGATCATAGAAACGATGCCGCAGGTTAGGATACCCATAAACAAAAACAGGAAGACTTTTGAATTCGTCGTGAGAATCAATTTGAAGGTGGCGGCTGACCGCACGCGTTCAAGGATGGAGAGATCAAACGACCGGGCATCAATCTGGGCCAGCAGAAAATCAGGCAGCTTAATCGAAGCCGCGAGCATGAAACCCGCAAGGAAAATCAGCAAGCAGAGCGCAAGGCAAACTCCAAACTGTTTCCAGTTAAAACTCACACTACTATCTTACTGTTCCTTGTCGCTCTGTGGCAAAGCAAGCTGATAGCCCCGAAAAGAGGCTTCCTCTATCTCGTCGCACGTATTGAAGTGGGAAATACAAGCCAGCCCTGTAAATATGCAGAAAACAGCTTATATGAGCGGTTGCCGATGAAAGGTCATCCGCTAGCCGTCTCAAAATGTAAAGTCGCTTTCAGACCGCAGGACTCAGAACAGGCCCCCATCCGAAAGCGACTTTGAATTTTGCTGATCGTTTACAGGATAAAAAGCAGACTCTCGGAGACCGTCTGCCCAGCAAAGCCCAAAATCCCAATGACCAATAGCGGAAGCGTCAACAACAAAATTGTGTTGAATCCTGCCGGGAAAAAGAGCAGCAACAATACCGCTACCTTGGGGAGAACGCTTGGGAGTGCCAGTAATAGAGGTGAGCCAACAACACCAGCCAAAGCTAGTAGTTTTTTCATAAAAACCCTCCTTAGTCTAGAGAATTGGATTCAAACGCCAAGACCGACTTACTAAAGTTGGCAAGATGGTCAGATAAATTGCTTCCATGTGTCGAAGCAAAACCGACAACGCATTCCTCTGTGCTCCTAGTTGCCAAGGAGTAACACATAGGTAAAACGAGTCGCTTCCAGGCCGCTCTCAGATTGCTGAAAGCGACTAGTCAACTACAGGATGAACACAAAATCTGACGGCAGGAAGAACCCGCCCGGAAAGAAAATCAGGCTGCTAAATAGCGCCACCAGAGCTCCGAACCCAATATTGCTGCCCAATTGGAGCAGAGCGAGCAAAATACCAAGAACCTTGGGTACGGCAACACCAACTGCCACTGGCGTGCAAAGGATACTGGCTAACGCTAGAACCTTGTTCATAACACCCTCCTTAGTCTAATTTGATAAAGCCGAGCCGTAGTATACATACAGGCTACTACCTTGTCAAGAGATTTTAAGTTCCGCCTATGCGCCCTTGAAGAATGATGGGAAAAGACTTGGGTGAATTTCTCCCCTACCCCAAGCAGTCTTACACCACGATAGCAATTTCATGTATCACAACCAGGATGGCTTCGCGGTACCCCGAGGTCATGATGCCTCACGCAGCGGTTTTCAACCTATGGAAGAACCTATACCTGCGCTTCAGGCATGCTTGCATCAAGCCTTCATGACTCGGCTTTTGCTGACGAGCGGTGGCAGGCCGACTTCTCTGGTTCGTGGCCGACTGACAGCTAATGATATTGTCCCAATGCTTGATCGGCCTAATCAACTTTGTTAGAGTTAGCGGGCAAAAACAAACTTCTACCTGAGGGCAATAAACAAGCTATGGACATTCATGAGAAATTGAAGCTGCTTCAACGGCAAAATGCGCTGGCCGAAAGTGGCGGTGGAGCCGAGCGCATTGCCAAGCAACATGCGGCTCAGAAGATGACAGCCCGCGAGCGCATTCACCAGTTACTGGATGAAGGGACATTCGAGGAATTTGACAAATTCAAAACCCACCGCTGCCTTGATTTCGGGATGCAAGAGCAGCGGATTCTAGGCGACGGGTTTGTTGCCGGGTACGGCAAAATTGATGGTCGCCCGGTCGTCGTCTTTGCTCAGGACTTCACAGTGTTTGGTGGGTCTTTATCTGAGACGAACGCGCAGAAGGTTTGTAAGATTATGGACCTGGCGATGAAAATCGGTGTCCCCATTATCGGGCTGAACGATAGTGGCGGCGCGCGCATTCAGGAAGGTGTTGCCTCGTTGGCCGGCTACGCCGACATCTTTTTGCGCAACGTCTTGGCCTCCGGCGTGGTCCCACAGATTTCAGCCATTATGGGCCCATGCGCCGGCGGGGCTGTCTACAGCCCAGCTATCACCGATTTCATCGTGATGACGAAACAGACCAGTTACATGTTTATCACCGGCCCCGATGTGATCAAGGCCGTGACGCACGAAGAAGTGACCAAAGAGGATTTGGGTGGAGCGGCTACGCACAATGCCAAAAGTGGTGTGGCTCACTTCCTAGCCGAGGATGAAGCAGAGACATTCCACATCATCCGCGAGCTCTTATCATTCATGCCTTCTAACAATATGGAGGACCCGCCACGACAAGCCTGCTCAGACCCTCCTGATCGCGTTGAAGAAAAGCTCAACACCATTATCCCGTCCGCTTCCAATCTTCCCTATGACATTCGGGAGGTCATTCATGCGGTTGTTGATGAAGGATATTTCTTCGAGGTGCACCAGTATTTTGCGCCGAACATTGTCGTTGGATTTGCTCGGCTTGACGGTCGGCCGGTGGGTATTGTGGCCAACCAGCCGGCCTATCTGGCAGGCGTCTTAGATATTGATGCCTCTATTAAAGGCGCGCGTTTCGTCCGGTTCTGTGACTGCTTCAATATCCCGATTATTACATTTGAGGATGTTCCGGGCTTCTTACCCGGAGTCCAACAAGAGCACGGCGGCATCATTCGACACGGGGCTAAACTACTGTATGCTTTCTCTGAGGCCACCGTTCCAAAAATCACGGTCATTACCCGCAAAGCCTACGGAGGCGCTTATTGTGTTATGGGATCGAAGCACATCCGCACGGACATCAATTACGCGTGGCCGACGGCGGAGATCGCAGTGATGGGCCCTGAAGGCGCAGTCAATATTTTGTACCGCCGAGAGCTCCAGACAGCGGCAGACCCTGAGGCAGTGCGCAAGCGCCTCATTCAAGAATATGAGGAGAAATTTGCTTCACCTTATGTAGCGGCTGAGCGTGGCTACATTGATGAAGTCATCGAACCAAAACTGACGCGACCAAAACTCATTCGCGCGCTCGAGCTGCTGAGCACGAAACGGGACACAAATCCTCCGAAAAAGCATGGCAATATTCCTCTATGACTGATACCGATGTTCTAGGAAAGAGCAAACTATGCACAATACCGTCAATGACTACCTGGAACGTATTCTGACCGCGCAGGTTTATGATGTTGCTATTGAGACGCCGCTGGAGCGACTTCCCTTGTTGTCGCAGCGACTCGGTCATCACGTTTTTCTGAAACGCGAAGACATGCAGCCAGTTTTCTCCTTCAAGCTACGGGGAGCCTACAATAAGATGGTGCGGCTTGATCCACAGGTGCGACAGCGTGGCGTGGTAGCAGCCTCTGCCGGCAATCATGCTCAAGGGGTTGCTTTGGCGGCGCAAGCGCTCAATTGCCAGGCAGTGATCGTGATGCCTGTGACGACGCCGCAGATCAAGGTCAATGCCGTCAGGAAGCTTGGCGCTCACGTGATCTTGCATGGCGACTCATACGACGAGGCCTACGCATACGCAAGGCAGTTGACAACCGAGGAAGGACGGACCTTTGTTCACCCCTATGATGATCCGGACGTCATCGCCGGTCAGGGAACCGTGGCGATGGAGATTCTGCGGCAATACAACAAACCGTTGCACGCGATCTTCGTGCCGGTCGGTGGCGGTGGATTGATTGCTGGGATCGCAGCCTATGTCAAACGGCTGCGCCCTGACATTAAGATCATCGGCGTGGAACCGCTCGATGCTGATGCCATGTACCAATCATTGCGTCAGAAGCAACGCGTCCGCTTATCACATGTCGGATTGTTCGCCGATGGCGTGGCCGTCAAAGCTGTCGGGCAAGAAACGTTCCGGCTATGCCAGCAGTTTGTTGACGAGATTGTGCTGGTTGATACGGATGCCATCTGTGCTGCGATTAAAGATGTCTTTGAGGACACGCGCTCAATCCTGGAGCCATCCGGTGCGTTGAGCGTGGCTGGCGTCAAAGCTTATGCCGCACGGCAGAACCTGGAGGGGCAATCAACTGTCGCCATTGCCTCGGGAGCGAATATGAATTTTGATCGCCTGAGGCACGTCTCAGAGCGAGCTGAGCTTGGGGAAGAACGAGAAGCCATCCTCGCCGTTACCATTCCTGAACGACCGGGCAGTTTCAAAGCGTTTTGTTCATTGCTCGGCCCGCGCAATATAACCGAGTTTAACTACCGTTATGCTGACCCCACCTGGGCTCATGTGTTTGTTGGACTGGAGATCCAGCGTCGGGAAGAAGTGCAAGCCATCATCAGCATGCTGCGCGCTCATGGCCTAGAGGCGCTCGATTTCACGAACAACGAACTGGCGAAGTTGCACATTCGCCACCTTGTCGGTGGGCATGCGCCGCAGGTTGACAATGAGGTGCTTTATCGCTTCGAGTTTCCCGAACGTCCCGGCGCGTTGATGAATTTCCTCAACAGCATGACACACAACTGGAACATCAGCTTGTTCCACTATCGCAATCACGGCGCCGATTATGGTCGCGTGCTCGTTGGCATACAGGTGCCGCCGCAAGATCAGCCGGCATTCCAACAATTCCTCAACACGCTTGGATACGCCTATTGCGAGGAGACGCACAATCCGGCGTATAAACTGTTTTTAGCCTGAACAGGGGCAGGCTTTTTATATGCTCCGGTAGACGCGGTAATCAATCTCTTGAAAGATTGTGTCCTTGCTTTCTACATCTTCCAACCACTGTTCATCAATCTGTCCTGATTGAATCGCTTCGTCCAATCGGTGAAACCGGTGGATATGATCTTTGACCCGCTTGATAGCATACGAGACAGCCGTTCCGGTGGAAATGATAAATGGCCAGTCACTGGACTGAGCCAGCAATAGCTCACGCGCTGCCTGATTGAGCGCCCTGAGCCGGAGCCCCTGGGCAGTCGGATTTTGATTGGCCAGCTCGATCATGCGTCGTTCGGCGTAGTGCAGATGCGGGTATATCCACTCAGTGCTGCCATTGAGCCACATCCGGTAGTACCCTTCGGCGCCCCAGGACGAGGAAGCGGGCGTCTGCTGTTGAATATCATTGTATTCACTGAGATAGTCTAGTGGCGTAGCCAGTCGGATGCGGTCTGTGTCGTAGTATGTCATTCGAATCAGGAAATTGAGGAACTGCGGTCCCTCGAACCACCAATGACCAAACAGCTCAGCATCGTATGGCGAGACGATCAGTGGTTTACGTCCGAGCAGCGGATAGAGGTACTCCGCTTGTCGCTGTCGGCTCGTGAGGAAGTGGCGAGCATGCTCGGCTGCTCGCTCAGTCGCTATTGAAGGAACATAGAAATCCTTTTGGTCTAGCCCGACTTTACCGGTGACACGATGATACTTCAGACCGATATTTCGGCGTACACCGTCGCTGTGCAGATAAGGCTTGATATATTCATACTCAGCATCGTATCCGAGGTCACGGTAAAACTCGCGATAGACCGGGTCGCCCGGATAGCCGATTTCCGAGCTCCAGACCTGCTCGCTTGTTTCGACATCGCGGGCAAATGCATAGACGTCGGCAGGTGTTTTCACAGGCGCGTAAATGCCGCGAAGCGGACGAGGCTGACCGTACATGATGCCGTGTGAGTCCACGATGAAATAACGGATGCCCGCCTCAGCAAGCAATTGTTCGAGGCCTGGCTCGTACGCGCATTCGGGCAGCCAGATACCTTGCGGGTCGCGCCCGAAGTGTTTTATGTAGTTGCGCCGCGCCACTTGAATTTGCGCTCGTCGCGCTTCGGTCGTGCTCATCAACGGCAAGAAGCCGTGCGTCGCAGCGCAGGTGATAATTTCTAAGTAGCCGGCATCCTGAAGCTCGCGAAAGCCGTTGACTAAGTTGCGTTGGCACTGATCTTCATAAATGGTCTGCGCCGCGCGGAAATGATCCAGATACATGCGGGCTGTTTCGTGCTGCGCTGGATGATTCTTGGTGCGTTCAACTTCTTTCTCTGATAATTCGATGAGCCGATGCAGATGCTTAACATATCGCTGCTGCAGCAGTGGATCAACGAGCATTTCACACAGCGGCGGCGTCAATCCCATTGTCACACGGAATCCGATCCCTTCCTCGGCGAGCGTGCGAAAGAGAAACAGAAGGGGGATATAGGTCTCGCTGATGGCCTCAAAGAGCCAGTCTTCTTCCAAGAACTCCGGATACTCCGGATGACGCACAAACGGTAGGTGAGCATGGAAGATCAGCGCGAGCAGTCCTTGTTCCATAATCTGGAAGCACTCTGTGCAAGGCAACGTGCTACGATCCACTATCGAACTGGGACACGTTGGCACGCGTCATCGGTCATCACAGTGGGCTTGCTGGTACGCCCACCGGCCGCACAGGCGGACGCATCATCGAGGGGAACCAACGGTGACCGGCTGGCGGTTGAGCCATTATTTCCGAACCCACTTGTACCAGACGCATGTCTTCGCGTTGCAAATCGAGAATCTGCCAGTAGGCATCCGGCGCGGTCTCGTACACCAGTTCCGGCACGTACTCCAGAAACGCCTGACGCATCGCTTCGAGGCCGACGCCGACGCCAATAGCTCGTAACTGATGCTGCAACCAATCGGGCAATTGGGAGATTTCGTCTTCGCTCAGCACCTGACCTTGTAACAGCTTCATGACCATATCCCGAATCCAGGCGGGCAACTGATTGACCCACCACGGCACCGTTGATTGATCCGTCTCAATCAGGGTGGAAGCAGAGACTGAGGTCGGCGGCGCAGCGACGTCAGCTTCCGTCACGCTCGAATCCAAGCCAGGGCCAATCCGTGGCGTGCGCACCTGTGGTGAACGCAACCAGCGAATATATCCATATCGCGGCGCATAAAAACCGACTTCAACTTGGTATGGAGCATCCGGATAGACATCAAACCACCAACGCGTGGCCAGATTCGTTTCATAAAGACCTTCCCAACCCACACGCGGATTGCGCAACTTGATTACCGTGCGAAATCGTTTCACCTCGGCAGGAGGAAAAATTTTCTCCAGCGACCTCCAGGCCCGCTGACTGATAGACCAGAAGGCATGCAGCCTATAGGGGTTCTGCACCATGACACTGAGCATATCAACATCATAACGGTCAGGGATCGGAAGGCCCAAATCAATATCAGTTGTATGCGTCGGTCGTCGAGCGACTTCCTCAGCGCGTTGTTGAATGGTCGGTGTCCGCGTCAGCGCGTGACCAGGAACGGTATAATTCAGAACCATACATGACTCTCCTCACGTCAGTGTCAACAGCTCGATCTTCACAGCTAACAGGCTCGCTTGAACTGAGCCCTACAGCCGAGCGCCACGGCTGGCCAGCCGCCTGTTTGAGTGTTGACTCTGCCGTTTGATATTCGGATGTTCATTGTATCCATCTTAGGAACAAAGTCGCCAATCCTAAAAAGGAAAAAAAACCACACACATCGGTAAATGTCGTGACAAAGATGCCGGACGCCACGGCTGGATCAGCGCGAAGCCGTTTCAGCACCAGCGGGATCAGAGTGCCCATCAATCCGGCCACAAACATGTTACTGATCATGGCAAGAGCAATCACCACGCCCAGCATCGGCCGCCCAAACCAAAGCCATGCCAACAGACCCACCACCAGCCCGTTGCCAATACCGTTGCCAATGCCAACGAGGACTTCTTTGAGGATCACGCGCTTGGTATTGCCCCATGAGAGCTCACCTAAGGCTAAACCACGCACGGTCACCGTCAACGTCTGAATCGCCGCATTACCCCCCATGCCTGCAACAATCGGCATGAGCACTGCGAGCGCCACCACTTGACTGATGGTCCCCTGGAACGCATAGACCACCGTCGAGGCAACGACCGCGGTAATCAAATTCACATACAGCCATGGGAGCCGGAGTCGAATCGAGCGCAGCGCCGGCGTCCCAACTCGCTCCTCCGTGTCTACACCGGCCAGACTATACAAATCCTCTGTGGCTTCTTCACGAATGACATCCACGACATCATCAACGGTGACCATCCCAACCAACCGATTCTCCTCGTCGGTAATTGGGACCGCCACGAAGTTATACTGACTGACAATGCGCGCGACTTCCTCCTGATCGGCGCTGGTCGGCAGACTGATGACATCGGTGGACATGATCTTTTTCAACGGCATGCTGGGCGGGTTCAGCAACAGCTCTCGCAGACTGACCACGCCGACCAGATGGTGTCGGTCATCCACCACATAGACATAGAAGACCATCTCCAATTCATCACTTTTTCGTTGGAGTGTAGCGATGGCTTCGCTGATGGTCACGTCCTCATGCAACGCGAACACATCGGGCGTCATGATACGACCGGCTGTGTCTTCGGCAAACTGGAGTTGATCTAAGACGTCTGCCGACTGATCCACGTGCATCAAGTTCATGACTGACTCGAACAGGTCTGGCGGCAGTTGGGAAGCCAACAGCGTGGCATCGTCGGTCGGCAGTCGCTGCAATAACTTGGCGATCGTTGGCGGGTCCAGTTGAGCCAGCAAACGAGCGGCAACTTCGGGCGCCATCTCGCCCAGCGTTTCTGTCACCAGTTCCTCATTCTGACCGAGTAGGACGTTAAAGGCGAATGATCGCTCTTGCTCTGTCAGGCCACCAAAAATAGACGCAATATCAGCCGGACGTAACTTTTGCAACAAGTTGCCTAAGTGCGTCCCGGCCCGCATGCGAGCCAGCTTCCGCGCTGACTCGGCGGCCACATCCAGTTTCCGCAAATACGCCATACGATTAAATCGGGCAGTTTACCAAAGACCACGTCATGTTCCAAGTGCTCGGCAGATTTTTGCTGCTTTAGCAGGAGGAATTTACCCAGCCAAGGCAAAAAGCTATCTTATGTGCATGACTTCCTATCAACGCATTTTTGGATCAGGGCCGTTACTGTTGGTGCTGACGCTCGCGCTCATGCTGGGAACTCTGCAGGCGCAGAAGGTCATCGGTGGAGCGCACTGGCAAGGAGCCGTTACCCTCCGCTCGGCGCTGGCTGGCTTTGTGACGGTGATCGGGATAAGCATCATTCTTTGGTCATTTGGCACACTGAGCCTGCGGCAGCGAGGCCGTGAACTGGTTACCAGAGGGCCTTATCGGTACGTCCGACACCCGCTCTACAGCGTCATGTTTTGGGGTCCTCATCTGTTGGTCTTTCTGTTAACGGGGACATGGTTGGCGCTTGCGGCTATTGTGCTGATGTTCGTGGCCGGTCACCTGTTGATTGGACATGAGGAGAAACTGATGGAACAGACATTTGGAGAGGCGTGGCTGGAGTACGCCCGGCGAACACCTCGATTCTTGCCACGGCTCTTGCGAAGCTGATGGTGCGTACACAAAGCCGTTGCCATCGGCAAGCTTTTGTCATCGGAAGACTGATGTACAAGGCTCTTGCCCGCATATTTCGAGGGCCGTCGCTCGCGCTGCCTCGCTTGCTATGGGAAGGCTGATATACAAGGCTCTTGCTCCTACGTGGTCATGATGTTAGCATCTTGCTCCCAAGCCTATTGAGCGAGGACGATTCTCAGAATGAGCGAAGAACGAACCGAGACCATAAAAGTTACGGACCGGCGACACTTCTACGCGGATGGCACACGGCGGCAAGAAGCCAGTCAGGAGGAATCCGACCAGATACCGGCCTCGACAACCCAGACAGTCGCATCCGATTCCAACGCAGCCGCGCAGCCCGCGCCAAGCGAGCAGGAGAATCCGGTGTTCTTGGATTTTCTGGCCAATCTCATCAGCGGCGCGGCTGGTTATCTGGGGCTTGCACCACACCCGATCACCGGCCAGATGACTTCTGACCTAGATGGAGCCAGGCACATGATTGATGTGCTCAAAGCGTTGCAGCAAAAAACCAGAGGCAACTTGACAGCTTCCGAACGGGAGTTCTTGGACAACGCCTTAGCCCAGTTGCAACTTGCCTACGTTCGCGCGTCGTCGGCCAAACAGAGCGCGTGAGTGGCAATTCAATGTTGACGCACCATGAAGATTGCTTACGAGCTGACTAGCCCCGATATTGCGCAACCCACTGTCTTAACATGGGGCGTCTTTGATGGACTTCACATCGGCCATCAACAAATCATCCGGACGGTCGTGCAACGGGCTCGGCTGGTATCGGCTGTGCCGACAGTCGTCACGTTCGATCCTCATCCGCGCGCCGTGTTGAGGCCTGAGCACGCGCCGCCGCTGCTGCAAACCTTCGGCCAACGCCTGGAAGGATTCGAGCAACTGGGCATCGAACAAACGGTGGTGATCCGGTTTTCACCGGAGTTTGCCGCGACGCCTGCCGAACAGTTTCTGCGCAACCTCATTTTTGGACGCCTCGGCGCTCTGGAAGTATACGTGGGGCAAGGCGTCGCGTTTGGACACAATCGCGAGGGACGTTTTGAATTAGTCGAGCGTGTCAGCGCGGAGCTGGGACGGCGAGCAGCCATCGTCCCTGAAGTGATGTATCGCGGCCATCGCGTTCGCTCAACGACAATTCGGCGATTGCTCAAAGCGGGATACCTGAATCTCCCCCGTCGCATGTTGGGGCGTCCTTATGAAGTCATCGGCACGGTAATCCGAGGACGAGGCATCGGCGGAGAGTTGCTGGTTTCCACCGCTAATCTACAGTTGGAAAACGGCGTCATTCCCGCTCAAGGCGTGTATGTGACATGGGCATACGCAGGCCAGCAGTGGCGCCCCAGCGTAACCAACATCGGCACACGCCCAACGTTTGGCGGCGACCCACACATCAGTGTTGAATGTCACCTGCTGGATACGCAGCAAGACCTCCTTGGGCAGCGCCTGCGCCTGCGATTCTTGCATCGGCTGCGCGATGAGATTCGATTCCCCGATGTGACAGCATTGAAGCAACAAATCATGAAAGACATTGAGCGAACGCGACGCTATTTTCAACGCGCAACAGTCCACTGCTTGTCAATTGCCGATTTTCAACCGCCGGCTCACTGAGCCAGCCAACGGGCAAGCAAACCGGAAAAGTACACTGTTGCTTGACAGCCTCATTTCTTCTTTTGTAAGGTGTTTTTCGATGAACATCCACATATTGACCGACATCAGTGGCACTGGTGACCATGACCGATTTACATCGCGGAGGTAGTGCGACAGTTTTGAAGAAGATTGTTGTGCCCCATAAAGGATTAGAAACGCTGTTTGGCCCTCACGACCAAAATCTGAAATATCTTGAATCCATGCTCAATGTCCGGGTGGACGCTCGCGGCAACGTGCTGACCGTTGAAGGTGAAGAGCAAGATGTACATGTTGTCGAGCGCATCTTCGACGACTACGCCGCGCTGTTGCGCGATGGCCATCAACCCACGGAAAAAGAAGTGAAGCATGTCTTTCAGCAAATCGCCGAGGATCGCACATACAGCCTACGCGACCATTTCCTCGAAGGCAGCTTCACGCCGGCAGGTAAAAAGCGGATTGTCGCGCGCACACCCACACAGTTGAAGTACATTCAAGCGATCCGTGAAAACGACATCGTGTTCGGGATTGGGCCGGGAGGCACAGGGAAAACTTACCTGGCCGTTGCGATGGCCGTGGAAGCATTGACGACCAAGCGGGTCAGCCGCATCATCCTGACGCGACCGGCAGTGGAGGCCGGCGAGCGGCTCGGCTTCCTTCCCGGCGACATGCAAGAGAAGATTGACCCGTACTTGCGGCCCCTATATGACGCCCTCTACGACATCATGGAGTTTGAGCGGGTCACGCAGTTGATGGAGCGGCGGATCATCGAGATTGCCCCGCTGGCCTTTATGCGGGGGCGCACACTCTCCAATTCATTTATCATTCTGGACGAAGCGCAAAACACGACCAGCGAACAGATGAAAATGTTTTTGACGCGATTGGGCGTTGATTCCAAAGCCGTCATCACGGGAGACATCACCCAGATTGATCTGCCACCAGGGAAACGATCCGGTTTGGTCGAAGCCCAACAAGTCATTCAGCATGTTGAGGGATTGGCCTTCATTTACTTCACCGAGCGAGATGTCGTTCGCCACCGGCTGGTGCGACTCATTATCAAAGCCTACGAAGAATATGACCGAAATCAGCCGATGACGTCATAGCATATTGCATTAACGGAACCCCGATGAAGAATCACTCTCCTGCCGAATCGAAAACGGAATCAGATGACGACCCTTCAATCCTGGTGTTGAACCGTCAACGATTTCGTCCCGTGCAATGCCATGCGCTGGCACAACTGGCGCGGCAGGTCTTAGCGGCTGTCGGTCAAGCTACCAGTCGGCTCACGATCACGCTGGTGAGCGACCGTTGCATGCGACGGTTGAACCGGACATATCGGTCGCTGGATCAGCCTACTGACGTGCTTGCCTTCCCTAACGAACCTGACTTCCCCCACGAGAATCACCCGCGACGGGACCTGGGCGACGTCATCATTTCCACTGAAACGGCAGCGCGGTATGCTGCCCGCTACGGCATCTCGTTCGAGCGAGAGATACAACAGCTTGTCATTCACGGCGTGTTGCATTTGTGCGGCTACGACCATGAAACCGATCAAGGTCAAATGAGACAACTGGAGCGGCGGCTACGTCGAAAGCTGCTTGGCAAGGCCTGACCGTCAATGATGTCCGTAACCTTTCATATCAGCTTGATCTTGATCCTGACGCTTCTGTTGGTCTTTCTCTCGACCATTCAGAGCGCCGTCAATGAACTCAGTGAAGTCCAACTGCGCGTCTTGCTGGCTGAACATGAACAAAGCCTCCGCCATCGGTTGCTCAAAATTGTCGTCGAAGACTACCAGCTCTTCCTACTGACGCTCGGGCTGGGCGGGCAAGTGCTGATTGTGTCAATAACGATTCTGGTCAGCACACTCTTTGGTCAGTTGCCGGCAACAAACAAGCACCCGCTGCTGTGGGCATTTGTGACCATGTGCTTGGTTATTGGTCTCTTCCGTCAACTGGTGCCGCAACTGGTGGCGCAGATCAATCCGTCGCGCGTGTTGTTACTGCTGCTGCCGCCTTTGTCCATTGTTTATCGAGGACTCCACCTATTGGCTGCTCCACTGCACTGGGTCATTCAACGGCAGCGGCAAAAATTGCAGAGCGCATTCGATCAACTGGCACAGGCCGAGGAGGAGGATACAGATGAAGAGGAAATTCAAGCATTCATTGATGTGGGCGAAGAAGAAGGCATTTTGGAAGAAGGCGAAGCCGAGCTGATCCAGTCTATTGTGGAACTGGGCGACCGCCGAGTCACCGAGCTGATGACGCCCCGCTCGGAGATCGTGGCCGTGCGTCACGACACCTCGATTATGGCCGCACTCAACACGATTATTGAGACCCGCTTCTCGCGCATTCCCATCTACCGTGATCACCTGGATAACATCGAAGGCATTGTCTACTTGCGCGACCTGCTCAAGTGTTGGCGAGCTGGACAGGCCGAGGAGCCTGTTGCGCACATTGCTCGCCCAGCTTATTTCGTGCCAGAGACAAAACTGGCCGGCGATTTATTGGAAGAGATGCGCCATTCTCATACCCACATCGCGCTGGTGATTGATGAATTCGGAGGACTGGCCGGGTTGATCACCATTGAAGACCTGTTGGAAGAAATCGTCGGCGAGATTCAAGAGGAAGAACTGGACGAGGTCGCCGATGAAGTTCACGCCCTGCCGGATGGGAGCTTTCTGGTCAGCGGCAGCGTCGAGATTCGACGAGTTGAACAATTGGTGGGAACGGAAATTGAAGCCGATGATTTCACCACTGTCGCTGGCCTGATTATCCGCGAATTGGACCGGTTGCCAGACGTTGGCGAGCAACTCCATTTCAAAAACCTCCTGTTCGAGGTGGTGGCTGCCGACGGGCGCCGCGTGCAAAAGGTTCGCATCAAGCCGACCCCCTCGGCTTGAGCGAACAGACGTCGAAGAGCTGTGAGCCAGCAGCAAACCAAATCCGGATTCGTCGCGTTACTTGGTCGGCCCAACGCCGGTAAATCAACTTTGCTCAATCAACTGATCGGCCTGAAAGTCGCTGCCGTATCAGATAAGCCGCAAACGACGCGCATGGCAATCCGCGGCATTCTCACCCGGCCTGAAGGGCAGATCATTTTCGTGGACACCCCCGGCATCCATAAGCCCGTTCACCAAATGAACCAACGCATGATGCGCGCCGTGCAGACGGTCAGCAGTGATGCCGATGTGCTCTTATTGCTGGTTGACGCTACAGTGCCCTTCGGCAAGGGAGATCAGTTCGTCTTGGATTGGATCAAGACCATTCAAAAACCGGCTGTGTTGTGGCTCAATAAAATAGACAAGCTGAAGGATCGAGCCAGCCTCCTGCCACTGATTGAGCGCTACCGAAACGAGGTTTCGTTTGCAGACTTCATTCCCGGTTCAGCCCTCACGTCGGAAAATGTTGAGTTACTGATCAGCCGGCTGTTCGAGCTGTTGCCGCCAGGTCCGCTCTACTATGCCGAGACGGATATTACCGATCAACCCGAACGCACGCTGGCCGCAGAAATCGTGCGTGAGAAACTGTTGCAGGTGGTCCATGACGAAATTCCTTACGAAACGGCTGTCTACACTGAGCAGTTCAGCGAAGAACCAACGCTGACACGCATTCACTGCACTATTTTGGTGGAACGAGATTCACAGAAAGCAATCATCATCGGGCGCGGCGGACAGCAGCTAAAACGCATTGGCACATTGGCGCGGCAGGAGCTTGAGTTTCTGCTGGGCAGGAAAGTGTTCCTGCAATTGTATGTGAAAGTGCGGCGGCACTGGCGCGAGGACAGCGCCATGCTGGATCAACTCGGCATTCATGGATGATGGAGTATGAGCCGACACCGTTTTTTCGCGCCACCGTCTGCCATCACGGAGAACCGCATTGTTCTTATGGCTGAAGAGTCATATCACCTTCAACGTGTGCTTCGACTCCGACCCGGCGCAATAGTAGCCGTGTTCGATGGTTCAGGAAAGGAATACACTTGCAGTATCCAACGTCTCGACCACGATCAAACCGAGCTGCTGATCCTGCAAGAAACCCGCCCGAACACCGAATCTGAATTGAACCTGACCCTGGCGCAAGGCCTTATCAAAGGCGAGAAATTCGATCTGATCGTTCAAAAAGCGACGGAACTCGGTCTCCGGCGTCTCATTCCCCTGGTGACTGCTCACACGGTGAGCAGTGGCGCGCAACGGGTTTCTGCCGCGCGACTGGCCCGATGGCAGCGGATCGTCCTTGAAGCAACCAAGCAATGCGGTCGCACGCGGCTAATGGAAGTCACCGCACCGATGCAATGGCGCGAATTTATCGCTGAGCTTCCTCCACAGACGCTGCTACTTTGTGAACGCAGTGGGGAGTCGCTGCAAGCGCTGCGGGAGCGATGGACTGCCTCAAAGCCTCCCAATTGCCTCATGGTCGGCCCCGAAGGCGGATGGGATAGTCAGGAGCTTGAAGTGGCTCTGCATGCCGGCGCTTTCCCTGTCTGGCTCGGCCCGCGCATTTTGCGCGCGGAGACGGCCGCCATTGTGGCGCTCAGTCTGATTCAATATCTGTGGGGCGACTTGAAGCAATAAGCCAGCCCCGCATCCTAAGCCGCTCCGGCCAACCGGAAAAAAACCTTGACTTTACCATCTAGTTGTTGTATACCAACCCCAGCAAGTTGCAGTTGTGGATTAATCGCTAGAAGTAGGGCGAGAAAAGTTGTTTTGTTGGTGTGGTGGTGGTTGTCTTGAAGGAGTTTTTAAGTGGGTCAGGCGAAGGTATTGAATGCGAGTGACGGTAGGCAGGTTACTCCGATTACCTTCGTTAAGTCTGATGAGTTTTAACAACTTCAGGAGGGGGTTCCTCAGGTGGGACCATCGCTTAATTCAAGCCGGACGGCAAGGCGTAGGTTAACCGAGTTTCATTCGGTCCCCCACGTGTACCCCATTGAGAGCGTAGATCAATTGTATCAGTATCAAAGCAAGGAGGATCAATATGAGGAGAGAGAGTTTTGCGAAAACCGGTAGAATCCTTTGCATCATGGTGATTGCCCTTGTCTTGGCAACCATGAGTTTGCCCCAACCAAATCAAGCTCAAGGCTTAATCGGTAATGTGATCACGGAAATGGAAGTCAGTCTGACCGGCGCGGATAACGACAGGACGGCGTTTCAAATTGTCCCTGGGCCGCCTGGCGTCATCAGAGGACGCGCCCAAGGTGAACTACTCTTTGGAATCGTGGCCTTTTTAGAGGATATTCCCCCTATCATTAGCCCCATCACGGGTGATGTAGTGGGAACGCCGCGACAAACCCAGATCATTGCCACTGTGAGTGCGTTTACTGACAGCCAAGACCTTTACTCGCTCCGGCTCACGCGGGACCAGAATGTGTCGCTCAACTTAGGATTTTCAGGTGACGGCTATCACCATCTCTCAGCCGATGCCGCTGCATTAGCCCTCGGGCTGCCGTACCACTTGTTTCCCTTTAGTATTGTCTTTCCAAGTGACCTTGACCTCTTGCTGCTTAATGCGAGAGGGCAGTTTATTGACGGATCGTTCGATGCGGAGGGTAACGGCCTTTGCTTGCTGCCATGGGCATTTGGCGCGCCCCCGCCGTTTTGCGATTTGAATCTTGTCAATTCGACAGAAAGTGTCACAAACGTCTCATTGCCACGCGGACGCTACATCATCAATGTGGATCAGTTTTACACCAACAGCGTCTTCCTGCTGACGGTGACACCTGACCAAAACATCCTCACCAATGAGCTTGTTCAGGCGTGGGATAGTGCCACAGATGAATCTTACACGCTTCGCGTTGGCACCTTGGGTACGGTCGGACAGCCTCCTGAGGCAATTGAACCAATCAAAAGTACGATCAAGTTCCTAGCCGGCTTTAGACCCGTGACTCCCATTTCTGGCGCTGCGGCAGAATACCAACTGATTGATGTGCTCGAATCAGGTCGTTATTCGTTTAACGCCGTCGTTGGCCGCGCACAAGACAAGGGGGGGCATCTGTTCCTGCTGCGGCAAGGTGCCAACTCCCGGCAATGGATTCCGGTTGCCCGCTCGTCGGTGGTACAACAAGGCTTCGAGAGCATCGCCAATGTTCAATTGCAAGCTGGACGTTACATGTTGGCTTATAGCGGAAACGGCATCAGACCGTTTTCAAAGAAGCACCACTACATTGTGACCGTCTTGAATCACGCTGACGAGGTCGTTGGCATGCACATCAGTGAGGTTGTTAACCTGCAGGCCATACGCGACCGGATGCAATTCATCAAGAATTCAATTAAGGTCTCACCTCCTAAGTAGCTTGTTTGGTGACGGGAGACTGACTCCCGATTTCAATGGGGCAACTACATAGCACCCTAGCCGCCACCGCGCGGGGCGGCTAGGGTTTGTTTTCTATAGAAAAAGCTTCGATGGGCGACGAGCCTTCGTTCATGCTTGTCCACCGGGCCTTGGCTTCATTCTTATGTCATCGCATTCTGAAAAACTCTCATTCACGATGAATAAGTGGCCACGGGCTGCGTTTCCGCAATTGGTATCACTTGCGGAGTGCTTCGTCTCTGGTCCCCACTCAATTTTTTAGTTTGCCTTATGGCCAGCCCTGTTATATCATGTTGCGCCAAGCTGGTTAGCTACTACTGGTAGGGTCTATAAGAATGTGGGTACGCGAGGAGTGAGGCGTCTATGAAAATAGGACTTTTGGTAGGCCGCGAGCAGTCGTTTCCTCAAGCCTTCATTGAAAAGATTGCTTCGATGAATGTTGGGCTCACGGCTGAATACATCAAACTAGGTGGCGTCAAGACGATTGATCCCTGCGAGTATCGCATCATTATTGATCGCATCTCGCATGAGATTCCATACTATCGCGCTTTCTTGAAGCAGGCCGTGCTCAATGGCGTCATCGTCATCAATAATCCGTTTTGGTGGTCGGCTGATGACAAGTACTTCGGCACGGCACTGATTCAACGATTGGGCGTGGCGGTGCCCAAAACGGTTTTGTTGCCGCAAAAGGCGTATAAACAAGGTGTCGTCAGCGAATCGTTGCGCAATCTTCAATTTCCATTAGACTGGCAAGGAATTCTGCAGTATGTCGGATTGCCGGCCATCATGAAGCCCTATGACGGCGGCGGATGGAAAAACGTCTATCGCATTGACTCATTGGAAGAGTTGTTATGGCATTACAATCAGACGGGCGAGCTGTGCATGATGCTGCAAGAGTTCATTCAATTTGAGAAATTCGTCCGATGTTATACCATCGGGCGCAAAAAAGTGCTGGTAATGAAGTACGATCCAACCAAGCCATATCTGCAAGGCCAATACCAGCCGCTTGACGGGTATCTGGACGACGAGCTTCATGAGCGCATTGTGCGTGATTGCCTCAAGATCAATCAGGCGCTTGGCTACGACATCAACACGCAGGAATTTGCCATTCGCGACGGCATCCCCTATGCCATTGATTTTACCAACCCGGCCCCCGACGCGGATATTTTTTCTGTCGGTGAGAAACACTTCTACTGGTTCCTGGACGCGGTCACCGAGCTAGTGATCGAGTATGCGTATCACGGGCAGCCCACCATTCGGGATCATCGGTGGCACGAGTTTTTGAACGCATCGGTGGCCGTGGGCGGTTCAATGTAGAGGCGCTAGACAGAAACATCAGCGCCCATCAAACTTTCTGCATAAAGGAACATGCTCAAGGAAGCCGTCACAACCTATCACACGCTGCTGGAGCAGAACAACGGCATCGAGCGCACCAGAGAGCAGCTCTGGCAACGGCTCAACGAAGTGGAATTTGTCTTTGGTGGACGCATGCTCAGCCCGTTTTTGCGTCCTCATTTTGTCACGCGCCAGCAGTTTGAATTTATTCGCAGTGTGTGCGAAGGATTGTGGCCGGCGATTCTGAAAGTAGCCGACCACGCATTGCGTGAACCAGAGTTGCTCGATTACTTGGGCGTGACTGAAACAGAGCGCCGATTGATCAGCTTTGAGCCGGGCTATCAAGGCGTCTCGCGCACGGCGCGGCTGGATTCGTTCTTGACGCAGGAACGCTACTCGTTTGTCGAGCTGAACGCCGAAACGCCTGCCGGTATCGCCTATTCGGATGTGGCCACCGAGATTTTCTTAAAGCTGGATGTGATGAAGGAATTTGCCAAACACTATCGCGTCACGCCGCTCAGCGGACGAGAGAAACTATTGAATGTGTTGTTGGCAGCTTATCAGGAATTCAGCGGTAGCGATCACCGGCCTAATATCGCCATCGTTGATCTGCCTGGACTGCCAACGAGACGCGAGTTCGAGCTGTTTCAGGAATTCTTCGAGTCGCGCGGACTGAACGCCATCATTGCTCATCCGCAAGAGTTGGAGTTTCGCCAGGGGAAACTCTATGCTGGAGATTTTCGCGTTGATTTGATCTACAAACGGTTGCTGGTCAATGAACTGATTGAAGTCATGGAGCAGGCGCAGGGCTTGCTCGAAGCGTGCCAAGCCGGCGCGGTGTGCATGGTGAATTCGTTCCGCGGCAAACTGATTCACAAGAAACTGCTATTCGGCGTGCTGACTGACGAGCAGTTCGCTCACCTCTTCACGGAAGCTGAGCGAACGCTGATACGCCAGCATGTCCCCTGGACGCGACGGTTTGAGCCTCGCAAAACAACCTATTATGGGCAGGAAATTGATCTTATCGCCTTTGCCCGGCAACGACGCGACCAACTGGTGCTCAAACCGAATGATGAATATGGCGGCAAAGGAATTTTCATCGGCTGGGAATGCGATGAAGCAGCCTGGGATGCGGCTATCGAGTCTGCGCTCACGCATCCCTACTTGCTGCAAGAGCGCGTGACTACGGCTCGAGAGGTCTTCCCGTGGATCATAGATGGGACTACGGTTGATTTTGTTGAGCAGTTGGTTGATCTGGACCCGTTATTGTTCGACGGTCATGTCGGCAGTGCGTTCACCCGTTTATCCAGTAGTGAGTTGTGCAACGTAACCGCCGGTGGCGGCATGGTGCCGACATTTATTTTGGAGAATTGATTGGTTGGCCATTTTACTGAGCAATGATTCACTCACCTATGACTAAACGGCTTGATTCTCCTCTGGTAGCATGGAGGAAGGCTTATGAGTTCACAAAGTCCGTATAGCTTGCCATCACTGGGAAAATTCGATCAGGATTTCACCATTGGCATTGAAGAAGAATATCAGATTGTTGACCCGGTCACACGGGACTTGCGCTCGCATGTCTACTCCATCCTGGAGGAAGGCAAGCGCATCCTAGGCGAGCAAGTCAAACCGGAGATGCATCAGTCCATGGTGGAAATCGGCACGGGCATCTGCGCTAATATCAAAGAAGCGCGCGCCGACCTGTTTCGCTTGAGGAAAACGATGGCCGAATTGGCCGCGCGTCAGGGACTGAAAATCGTCGCCGCCTCAACCCATCCCTTTGCCTTGTGGACCGAGCAGAAAATTTATGACCACGAACGCTATTACAAGATCGTCGAGGATATGCAGGTGCTGGCGCAATCGCTGCTCATCTTCGGCATGCATGTGCATGTGTGCATTGAAAACCGCGAGATGGCTATTCACATCCTCAACGCAGCACGCTACTTTCTGCCTCACGTCCTGGCATTGTCAACGAGCTCGCCGTTTTGGACGGGGCGCAATACCGGGTTGAAATCCTACCGTTGCGAGTTGTTCAAAAAATTTCCCCGCACTGACATTCCTGACTATTTCCCGTCCTATTCAGAGTACGAAAATTTCGTCAATCTGCTGATCAAGACCAATTGCATTGACAATGCCAAGCGAATCTGGTGGGACCTGCGCATTCATCCAGTCTACCCAACGCTGGAGTATCGCATCTGTGACTTGCCAACAAACCCCGAAGATAGCCTCTCGATCGCAGCCTTGTTCCAGGCCATCACCGTCAAGCTCTATAAGCTCATTAAACTCAACATGGGTTGGCGACTCTATCGCCGCGCCCTGATCCAGGAAAATAAGTGGCGGGCTATCCGCTATGGACTCGATGGCCGTTTGATTGACTTCGGCAAACAGGAAGAAGTCCCCGTCCGCCAACTCATCTGTGAGCTGATCGAATTCGTTGATGATGTGGTTGATGAGTTAAACTGCCGCGAGGAGATCAATCATATTTATGAAATTCTGGAACGCGGCACTAGCGCCGACCAACAACTCCGGGTCTACCGCGAGACAGGTGATTTGAAGGCCGTGGTGGACTTCTTAATCGAAGAGACCATGCGCGGCATTACCTAGAACAGCTCGCGAATGAGCTTTATCCCAGAAGCAGAGGGCAGGGATAACCCCACCACCAGGCGGGCACTCTCAGCGTGATAGGCTACAAAAATATGGCGTCTTTAAGCTCAGAGTGACAATTTTGTAGTAAATTGACAAGAAAGAATCATTTTTGTACGATTCTCCGTCACGTTGATTCGAGATTGTCAGATGGCTACAAGTGACGTACAACAATTGTCAACGCTGTTAGAGCTCAGTCAGACATTAGGCTCGACGCTGAACCTGAAATCTTCGTTGGTGCGAGTGCTGGAAATTCTGGAGGAGCATCACGACACTGTGAGCAGTGCCATCACGTTACTTGACGAGAACACGGGGGAGATGGCTATTGAGGCAGCGGCGGGGATCAGTTGGAAAGTGTCGCAGCAAACCAAGTATCGGCTCGGCGAGGGGATTACGGGACGTGTTGTCCAGAGCGGCAAACCGATCATCGTGCCTCGTGTGAGCAAGGAGCCGCTGTTTCTCAATCGCACTGGCACATGGAAAAAATCGGGCAAGACAGAACTTTCGTTCATCTGTGTGCCAATCAACGTGAGCCAGCAAACCGTTGGCGCGCTGGGCGTCAGTTTGCCTTATGACCCGGACCGCAATCTTGGTCAAGTCAGCAAGTTCTTCAGCGTCGTTGCTTCCATGATTGCTCAAGCATTGAAGGTCAACAGACTGATCGAGGCCGAACGCCAGCGGTTGTTAGCGGAAAACTTGCATCTGCGTCAGGAATTGCGCGAACGTTACGATTTCCGCAACATCATCGGCAATAGCCACCAGATGCGACAGGTTTATGAACAGGTCGCTCAGGTGGCGCCGACCAACACCACCGTGCTCATCCGCGGCGAGTCGGGAACAGGCAAAGAATTGATCGCTCACGCGATTCATTACAACTCTCCACGAGCTAACAAACCGTTTATCAAGGTCAGTTGTGGGGCGCTCCCTGAAAGCCTCATTGAATCGGAATTATTCGGGTATGAGCCGGGCGCTTTCACTGATGCACGCACACAAAAGAAAGGACGGTTTGAGCTGGCTCATGGCGGCACGTTGTTTCTGGACGAGGTAGGTGAGCTAACGCTGCCAACGCAGATCAAATTGCTGCGCGTATTGCAAGAGCGAGAATTTGAGCGACTCGGTGGCATCCAACCAATCAAAGTCAATGTCCGTTTGATTGCGGCCACCAACCAAGACCTCGAAGCGGCTATGCAGCAGGGCCGATTTCGCGAGGATTTATACTACCGCCTCAATGTATTCACCATCTACGTGCCACCGTTGCGCGAGCGACGCCCAGATATTTTGTTGCTAGCCGATCATTTTGTGGAAAAATATGCGACCGAACATGGCAAAAGCGTCAAGCGCATCTCGACGCCGGCCATTGATATGCTGATGAGCTATCATTGGCCTGGGAATGTGCGCGAGCTGGAGAATTGCATTGAGCGAGCTGTGCTGTTGTGTGAAGGCGGCGTCATCCATGCGCATCATCTGCCCCCTACGCTGCAAACAGCCGAAGTCTCAGGAACTGTTCCTCGTCTCTCGTTGTCCGCTGCCGTGGCCAGTTATGAAAAGGACCTTATCATAGACGCGCTCAAAACGACTCGCGGAAATCGCGCTAAAGCCGCCCGATTGCTTGATACGACCGAGCGCATCATCAACTACAAGATCAAGAATTACAAAATTGACTGTTCGCGATTCAAAACCTAATGCAAGAACTCGACCGTGTCTGGGTTGTACACTGCTGGCGAAAACACGTGCATCTATGTCGGAGCGCAGAAGAAAATTCCTACAATCGTGGAGGATTTAGTGAGTCTTCATACAATTTTGTCATCCACCTTTTCAATCAAAAATCTCGTAATTGCCTCGTTTTATGTTCGTTGACAGCTTTGAGTCAACATTGACGTTGAGGCATAAGACTTGCTGTAAACCAGCTCATGACACCGAGAATCGGTGTACAAACAACGATAACAATTTTGGAGGCGAATTTTCATGAGTGTGGCAGATGTACTGAAGTTCATGGAGGATGAACAGGTTGAATACGTTGACGTCCGATTTACTGATTTGCCCGGTCAGTGGCATCACATGACGATTCCCAGAGAGGAAATCGGTGAAGAGGCCTTTGAAAACGGCGTTGGGTTTGACGGGTCCAGTTTGCGTGGTTGGGCTTCGATTCACGAAAGTGACATGTTGCTGCGGCTTGATCCGAGCCGCTACTGGATTGATCCGTTCATTCAGCGCAAGACGGTTTGCCTGATTGCGGATGTCATTGACCCGCTGACCAAACAAGACTACCCGCTTGATCCGCGAGGAGTCGCTCGTCGCGCCGAGGCCTACTTGCGACAAACGGGCATTGCCGACACTGTCTATTTTGGTCCCGAAGCCGAATTTTTCGTCTTCGACAAAATTTCCTATTACGCCGATGTGGACGCGGCTTGCTATAAGATTGAGAGCGCAGAAGCCATCTGGAGCAATCGCGAAAAAGGCAACGGCGGCCACCAAATCCGTCACAAGGAAGGGTATGTGCCTGTGCCACCGCTGGACACGTTACAGGATTTTCGCAGCGAAGTGGCTGAATATCTCAAACGGGTTGGCATTCAGGTAGAGTGCCATCATCACGAAGTGGCCACGGCTGGGCAGTGCGAAGTTGATTTTCGATATGCCACTCTGGTCAAGACGGCTGACAATGTGTTGCTGTTCAAATACACGGTGAAGAATTTGGCTCGTCAATTTGGTCGAACAGCTACATTCATGCCGAAGCCGATGTATGGGGATAATGGCAACGGGATGCACTGTCACCAAAGCTTATGGAAGAACGGCGAAGCGCTGTTTGCTGGCGATCAATATGCAGGTCTTTCCAAGCTGGCGTTGCACTACATCGGCGGCCTACTTAAGCATGCGCCGGCCATTGTTGCGTTTGCCGCGCCGACGACCAATAGTTATCGTCGCCTCGTGCCGGGCTTTGAGGCGCCTGTCAACTTGGCCTATTCGCGACGCAACCGCTCGGCTGCTGTGCGAATTCCTATGTATTCATCCAGTCCCAAAGCCAAGCGGCTCGAGTTCCGGCCGCCAGACCCAAGCTGCAATCCCTATCTGGCATTTGCTGCAATGCTCATGGCTGGCCTTGATGGCATTCGCAACCAGATTGATCCTGGCCCGCCATTGGACAAAGATATTTATGACTTGAGTCCTGAAGAGCTCAAAGATGTGCCGAGCTTGCCCGGCTCACTCGAAGAGGCGATTGCCGAGCTGGAACGCGATCATGAATTCTTGCTGGCTGGCGATGTATTCACCGAAGAACTGCTCGATCGCTGGATTGCCTATAAGAAGGAGCGTGAAATCAACGTCGTGCGCATGCGGCCGAGTCCAATCGAGTTCACGCTCTACTACGACATTTAGAGATTCGACATCAGACGTCAGACAGCAGCCCTAAGCTCCCGCAGCAGCCGGTTTGCTGACTGAGGTCTGACGTCTGATGACTGATGCCTGAAACCAGGAGGTTGTTGATGGAGCGACAGTATGGCGAGATCATGAATTTTCTTCTTGATTTTCGTGGTCGTTTTCAAACCGATGAAGATTTCCGACAATTTCTGCGAACGCAAATAAAGATGCTGGTTGACGACCTCCGCGACTTTAGTGTATTTATAACGCTCCAACCCGAATCCATCAGTCGTCAACGAACGAGCGCTCGTGGCATTGCCGGCATGATGGATTAGCGTGGGCTTCTCTATGAGATTGAAGGCAACAACGCAACGAGACCATAGTTTGCTAGGCGAATTGTTGCCAGCGGTCGGCCCGGCGGCATGCGGCGCTTCCCTTCTGGGGAGCAACCCGACCACAGCGATTACCAAGGTAAAGGCTATCACCACCGCTGTACGCGATGGGTGATGGCCTGAGCCGTTCAGATCAATAGGCACGAGCGGCCATCACCCTAGTTGCAGAGGTGATGGCCGTTTTATTTTGACCAAATCCGTTCTCCGGAGATCACAAACGATGGTTCAGCGACAACAAGCAGATGATTCATACCAACGCTCGCTCTACGATCCACGGTTTGAACACGACGCCTGCGGTGTCGGTTTCATAGCGCATCGAAGCGGGCAACCCAGCCAGCTCATCATTCAAACGGCCGTGCAAGCGTTGGTCAATCTTGAACACCGAGGCGCGGCCGATGCGGACGCAGCCACCGGTGACGGCGCCGGTCTAATGACGCAGGTGCCTCAACGATTCTTCCGGCACGCAATAGCTGATGTGCCTCACTCTGTTCCCGACTCAACTCCGCTGATTGTCGGCATGATCTTCCTGCCGATGGAACCGACCGCCTCAGCGCAAGCGAAGCGAATCATTGAAACGGTGCTGGCGCATCGCGGATTTCGTTTGTTGCGTTGGAGAAGTGTGCCCATCAACGATGGACTGCTGGGAACAAAAGCACGGCAAACCCAGCCCGATATTGTTCAGGTGATTGCCTTCTCGCCAACCCCGCTGTCCGGCACGGAGTTGGAACGACGCTTATTTGTAACCCGCAAACAGATCGAGAAGGAATGGCAAGAAGCGGCGCTCCAGGGCTGTTATATCTGCTCACTCTCACACCGAACCATTGTCTACAAAGGTCTGCTGAGCGCGAGCGATTTGGCAAAATTCTATCCTGATCTGAACGACCCACTGTTTCAATCGGCGTTCGCCATCTTTCATCAACGCTATAGCACCAACACATTTCCCAATTGGTTTCTGGCTCATCCGTTTCGCATGTTAGCCCATAATGGCGAGATCAACACGATTCAAGGAAATCGCTACTGGATGCAAACGCGCGAAGCCGACCTCGACACCAGTCTGTGGCGTCATGATGCGCGCTATTTGAAACCGATCATCTGGCCGGATGGCAGCGACTCAGCCAGCCTGGATAACGCTGTCGAGTTATTGGTTCGTTCGGGGCGCAGCCTCATGCACACAATCATGATGATGATTCCCGAAGCGCATGAGCATATTCCGCAGATGGATCAGGCGCTGCGCGCGTTCTATCAATTTCACGAAGGGATGATGGAGCCGTGGGATGGACCGGCCGCGTTGGTGTTCAGCGATGGCGTGGTGGTCGGCGCAGCACTTGATCGGAATGGCTTGCGTCCATTGCGTTACCTGATCACAGACGATGGACTGGTGGTGGTTGCTTCTGAAGCCGGCGTTGTTCGGATAGACCCAGAGCACATCATTGAAAAAGGACGCCTCGGCCCCGGTCAGATGATCGCCGTTGATCTGATTGGTGGTCATGGCGTGCTGAACAATGATCAAATCAAGCACATAGTGGCGACGCATCACAATTATCAGTGGTGGTTGGAGCAAAGCCTTGTTCACTGTCCTCCCCCATCGCACACATCTGCTAGCGGCCAGCCATTAGACGATGCGGCATTGCTTCGACACCAGCGCATTTTCGGCTACTCGACCGAAGACCACAAATATATCCTGGCGCCGATGGCCCGCGAGGGACAATCACCGACGGGGTCCATGGGCGATGATACGCCGTTGACGCCGTTAGCCACCAAGCCACGCCTGCTCTATTCCTATTTCAAGCAACGCTTCGCTCAGGTGACAAACCCGCCGATTGATCCTATCCGCGAGCGGCTTGTCATGGCGCTGGAGATGCTCGTCGGTCCGTGGGGCAACGTGTTAACCGAGGGACCGCGTCATGCTCACTTGATTCGATTGCAAAGTCCTATTTTGCTGGAGAACCAGTTTACCTGGATCAAACAACATTCGGGATTCTCCCACAAAACGCTTGATGCCACATTCGCCGTCAGCGAGGGCGCAGCCGGGCTAGAGCAAGCTGTTGATCGGCTATGCCAGCAAGCAGAAGAGAGTGTGCGCGACGGCTGGGCCTTGCTCATCATCAGCGACCGGAACATCGGACCTGAGCGGGCGCCCATCCCGATGTTGCTGGCCGTCAGCGCCGTGCATCATCACTTGATTCGTCGTTGCCTACGACTGAAAACGTGCCTCATCGCTGAATCAGGCGAGCCACGTCAAACACACGATTTTGCCTGCCTGATCGGATATGGAGCCACTGCTGTGTTTCCTTATCTGACTTATGAGGTCGTGCGATACATGGCACGCCATAATCAGTGGCCGGCCAGCGCCGCCATTGAAAAATACGTTCGCGCCATCGAAAGCGACTTGCTCAAGGTGATGTCCAAAATGGGCATCTCTACACTCAATAGTTATTGCGGCGCTCAAATCTTCGAAGCAGTGGGACTAGACCAAAGCGTCATCAATGCGTACTTCACTCACACGCCCTCGCCGGTTGGCGGCGCGCGGCTCTCGGAGATTGCCGAAGAGATACAGCAACGGCATCGCCTTGCCTATGAGGACGCGACCAAATTGGAGGATCACGGTTACTACCGCTATCGGCGTAGCGGCGAATATCACGGCTTCAATCCCGACGTCGTCCGTGCGTTGCACAAGGCAGCGCGCAGTGGGCGCGCAGAAGATTTTCGCGCCTATTTCGATCTCGTGTACGGCCGGCCTCCTATGGCGTTGCGCGACCTTTTGAGATTCAAGCCGACTGAGCCGATTCCGCTCGATGAGGTGGAGCCGGTTGAGCAGATCGTGACTCATTTTTGCGCGCCCGGCATGTCACTAGGCGCGCTCAGTCGGGAAGCGCACGAAACGATTGCCATTGCCATGAACCGCCTCGGAGCGCGCAGCAACAGCGGTGAAGGCGGCGAAGCCTCCAGCCGCTTTCATCCGCTGCCCAATGGCGACTCGGCCAACAGCGCCATTAAACAAGTGGCGTCAGCCCGATTTGGCGTTACGCCGGCCTATTTGGTCTCGGCCAGTGAACTGGAGATCAAAATGGCGCAAGGCTCCAAACCGGGTGAAGGCGGGCAATTGCCTGGCCATAAGGTGTCACCAGAAATTGCCGACGTCCGTCATTGCGTGCCCGGCATCACGTTAATTTCGCCGCCGCCGCATCACGACATTTACAGCATCGAGGACCTGGCGCAATTGATCTTCGACTTACGACGGATCAACCCGCACGCGCGAATCGCTGTGAAGTTGGTAGCGGAAGCCGGCGTTGGTACGATTGCCGCCGGTGTAGCTAAAGCTCACGCCGACACGATTCACATCAGCGGACACGATGGCGGGACAGGCGCCTCACCGCTCGGATCAATTAAAAACGCCGGCGTGCCTTGGGAGCTCGGACTGGCTGAAGCGCATCAAGTCCTCAGCTTGAACGGCTTACGCGACCGTGTGCGGCTGCGCGTTGATGGCGGCATGCAATCAGGGCGTGATGTCGTCATCGCAGCGATGCTGGGGGCCGATGAATATGCATTTGGCACAGCTATGCTCGTGGCGCTCGGATGCGTCATGGCTCGTCAGTGCCATTTGAACACCTGTCCCGTTGGCGTCGCCACACAGCGCGAAGACCTGCGAGCGAAGTTTCCTGGCACACCGGAAATGGCCGTCCGGTTTATGCTGGCGGTGGCAGAGGAAGTTCGGCGACTGCTGGCGCAGCTTGGCATCCGGCGACTTCAAGAGATTGTGGGACGAACCGATTTGCTTGAGCAAATTCCTATGAGCCCTGAAACCATTGGAGGACGACTCGATTTGAGTCGCCTGCTCTTTCCTGTTGAACACAGGCGTGGCGATAACGGCTCACATCCACGGCCTCAGACACCGTCACTGGACGACCGGTTAGCCGAGGACGCGCAACTGGCTATGAGCGCGAATCAGCCCGTGCGACTTGAATATGCTATCCAGAATACCGACCGCACGGTTGGTGCGCGGCTGGCTGGCCAGATTGCCCGCCAATGGGGCGACCGGGGATTGCCCGACGGCGCGATTGAAGTTCGCTTCACTGGCACAGCAGGTCAGAGCTTTGGCGCCTTTTGTATTCGTGGCATGCGGTTGATGCTGACCGGCGAGGCCAATGATTACGTGGGCAAATCAATGGCCGGCGGACAGATTATCATCCGACCGCCGGCCAATGCTCCATTTACTCAAGTGGCGCACACAATCATCGGCAACACTGTTCTGTATGGCGCCACCGGTGGCGAATTGTTTGTCGCCGGTGCAGCGGGAGAACGATTCGCCGTCCGCAATAGCGGCGCTGTAGCCGTCGTTGAAGGCGTTGGCGATCATGGCTGTGAATATATGACTGGCGGCACGGTGGTGATTCTGGGACCTGTCGGCAAAAATTTCGCTGCTGGCATGACCGGCGGCGTCGCTTACGTATTTGACGAAGCTGATCGGCTCTTGTTCTCGTTGAATCGTGAGCTCGGCCACATCCAACGACTCACGGTGGAGGATGAGCGTCACCTGCGCTGGTTGATCGAGCGTCACGTGGCGTTGACCCATAGTCAACGCGCCACGATGATCCTGGCAACATGGGAGCAATCGCTCGCGCACTTCCGTAAAGTGACCGCGCTCATGCCGACGACGGAATTGAAGCAAGTTCCTCAGGTTTCCCATTCGCCGCTTGCCGAGAGGCCCGCACCAGCAATAGCCGGATAAGCGTTGAGCTGGCCTCTGCACCATGGCCTCAGGCATTAGAGACGGAGCATGCTCGGAAAAAGTCATCCGGTTCGATGGTGTGGCTGATGATGGGCTAATTTCTGTCTTTATCTGATTGTGAGGTTGACGAACGCATCGAATCAGCCTATCATGCAAGGCTCTTTGAAAACTTGACACGTGGCGATTTAAGGCGACTTGCTCCACGTTAAAAACTGTCTAAATAGCCCGGCGCTGTAGCCGTCTTTGCATTCCAAGCCCCGTGTTGTTTAGGCAGCACGGGGCTTTTGCTTTTCACGGAGCGAGCTTCCGAGGCGCAAGATGGAGGATGAAATGACGAGCAGTCACACTCAGCGGCGTCACACGGAAGGTGCTTCGGGCAGAGCATCGGGCCAAGGAGGAATGCTATGAGTACAGTCACAGGATTGACATGCCGGAGTTGCGGTCGGAGCTATCCGGCTGAGCCGCTCTCCATTTGCGATGATTGCTTTGGACCATTGGAAGTTGTGTACGATTATGACGCGATCAAGCGAGTGCTGTCACGCGAGGTGATTGCCGCGCGAGGTCCGAGCATGTGGCGCTATCGTGAATTATTGCCACTTGACGGCCCACCGCGTGTCGGCCTTGAAGCGGGTTTCACGCCACTTCTGCGGGCGCACCGATTAGGCGCAGCGCTCGGCCTTCGGCGATTATTCATTAAAGACGACAGCGTGTCTCGTCCATCGTTGTCGTTCAAAGACCGCGTGGTGGCCGTGTCGCTTTCCAAAGCATTGGAATTTGGTTTTGACACGGTCGGCTGCGCCTCCACAGGTAATTTAGCTAATTCGGTCGCAGCTCATGCAGCGCGAGCTGGTCTCAGGGCCTACATCTTCATTCCCGCTGATCTTGAACGAGCCAAGATCATCGGCACGACGATTTACGGCGCTCAGGTGGTTGGTATTCGCGGCAATTATGATGATGTCAATCGCCTGTGCAGCGAAATCGCTGACCGTTACCACTGGGCGCTGGTCAACGTTAACCTGCGTCCTTATTATGCGGAAGGCTCGAAAACGTTCGGATTCGAAATCGCCGAGCAACTCGGATGGCGCGCGCCTGATGCTATTGTTGTGCCAATGGCAGGTGGCGCCTTGCTAACGAAAATTCACAAGGGCTTGAAAGAACTGGAACGCATTGGCCTGATTCCCCCCTGTGCGACTCGCCTGTATGGCGCACAGGCAAGCGGCTGCAATCCGATTACAGCGGCGGTGAAAAATCACCAATCTCGGATTCAACCGGTGAAACCTCACACCATTGCCAAATCGCTAGCCATCGGCAATCCGGCGGATGGGCTTCTGGCGGCGCAAGCGATCCGCGAATCTGGCGGCTGGTCTGAAGAGGCCACCGATGAAGAAATTCGCCAGGGCATCGCGTTGTTGTCCGAGACAGAAGGCGTGTTCGCCGAAACGGCCGGCGGTGTGACCGTCGCTGTCACCAGGAAGCTGGTCGCGCAGGGCCTCATTGGCCCAGATGATTTGACCGTCATTGCCGTCACCGGCAATGGCCTAAAAACGGCCGAGGTTTGCCAGATCAACGAGCCACGCTCAATTGACGCGAAGCTCATTCAATTTGAAGAAACATTTCGTCCCGAAAGGAGGTCTACCGTTTATGCCAAGAGTGCGCATCCTTCAACCGCTCAGGAAGTTCACTGCTGATTTGGAGTCCATTGATGTTGCCGGTCCAACCGTCGCAGCCGTTCTCGAAAATCTCGATCAGCAGTATCCGGGTTTTCGAGACAGACTGTTAGACGGTTCAGGCCAACTGAAACAATTCATCAATATCTACATTGATGGTGAAGACATTCGCTTTCTGGACGGACTCAACTCCATCGTCCCGGAGAAAGCTGAAATCATGATTGTACCGGCGGTGGCCGGCGGTTGAAGTTGACTCCAACGACTGCACCACGCCACGAATGTCACATCTGATCACTTGCTCAAGACCGCTCGTATCGGCATGTGGCATTTGTGCCCGCGCGCTGCGTGGTACTTTGAACGACCCTTGTGCTCAATGCGCCATGTGCGTATCAGATTTGAAACACCTGTGCCAACATCAGGAAAATTCTTCTCAAATTGAAACAACGTGAGGCTGCACGACCGATGAACAGATGATGAGGTTGATCACCAATCTAACAGTTTATCTGCTCAGTGGTTAGCCGGCCTCCGTGGCTGCAGCAACGCGCTTGATGACCGACCGGCACATCGCTTGCTCAAGAAAACATTGCGGGAAACCGCACGGCAGGTCCGAAAACTAAGAAGGTGGTTCTCGACATGGCGCGGACCATGAACTCAGCCGTGCGTATCGCTCGTTTCGGACAAGGCACTCGCCGATCAAATCAAGCATTTCACATCATCCATCCAAGAGCGCAGGCAAAACAGAGTTGGCCGCATCAGTGTAATGTCACTACTGACACGGTGGATGCTTACTTCCGAACTGAGTTTGCTTCATGGGTAAAATCCGCGACTGGTTTACGTAATCTTACTGATTCTCACCGACAGGCTCTTATGAGAGAATCAAGCTGCACCGGATTAACGCCCTTCAATGCGCGCGTTCTCAGTAGACACTCTAAGGAGCCGATCACTATGCCCACTCACCTGAGCGGTACCGTTGCCGAATTCGCTGTGCCGGTCTTTTTTCCTGGAGACAGCTATCAACACCACACGGATGCCGAGCTGATCGAACGCTGTCTGCAACGCGATGAACAAGCCTGGCAATCATTGCTCAACCGATATGGCAGCTTCGTTTACTCCATCATCACACGCTTCAACCTCATGGCGGATGAGATGGCTTACGTGTTTCAGGCCGTGTTCCTTTCTGCACTGGACAACTTGCAAGAACTGGTTCATGAGCCAAATTTGAGCACGTGGTTCACAACAATCACCCTATGGTACTGCCGACAATATGCCGAACCGGACCAGGCGGACGAGATACTAGCAATGGATGAGACGTCGGCTCTCTACCAAGAAATTGAGCAGTTGGAAGAGCAACGCTCGATGCAGCAAGCATTGGCTTCGATGCAGGAACCAGCGCGACGGGCATTGTTCGAATTACTCAATTGGTTGGATGACATCAGCGTTACTCAAGCATCATCGCTCGGAAACGAAGACCCTGCCATGCTAATGGCTAAAAAAGAAAATATCATTAAGGAGCAGCTCCATGAACTGTAAACAACTCGACTCATTATTCCACACAAGCGATCCCTTGTTGGTAGCAGACATTCAACGACAAATTGATTCACACATTGCTCACGGGTGCGTGGCATGCCGGCAACGGTTGCAGCGCATCAAGGAGGTTCTCAGCCAGCGCGACCGCTGCCTTTTGTTACCTATGCCAACATGGTTAGCGGAGCAAGCAATGGGTTTGTTCCGCTGGAAGCAGATGCCGTCAACACCGGCGGACATAAAGCGCCTGCCCGCTCTACTCCGCCTCGACAGCGCCACGCACGGCCAAGTGGCTGGGTTCCGCAGCATTGGCACAATGTCGCGCCAGTTGCTCTATCAGGCGGGCAATTACAACGTGACCCTGTTACTGACGGCAGCAGGCCCGCAATTGGTGGACATCATGGGTCAGCCAATGCCTCATGACGTTGAGAGTCAACCGATCCGCGATGTGGATGTCGCATTACTGGCTGAGTCGGATGTTGTGTGCACAGCCAAATCAAATGAGTTCGGTGCCTTCATCCTCAACGGCATCGCCGAAGGCATCTACAATCTGCGAATGAGATTAGCAGAAGAAGTACTAGAGATCATCGGCCTACATGCAACGGTGAAGCCTCACTGAGGCTGTTCGGATTGACCAGGAAGATTCCCATGGAGCACGGGTTCGGTAGCGAGTCATTGACAGAGCAGTTGATCGCATTGGCCGGCAGCCACCCGGTCGCCGATGTGCTTGAGCGGCATCGTGAGCAGATTACTGCTGATCTGATCCGACGATTCAAGGACAAAGTGGCGCATGCTATCCGCGCCGACATCAACCGCGCGACTCAACTGGCTCAACTGACCTGTCAGGCAGCCATGATGACGGATGATCCAATTTGTCACGCCCTCGCTCATCACTCGATGGGTATGTCCAAACACTTTTCCGGGCGCTACGCCGAGGCCGTTGCATCTTACGAACAGGCTGAGGCGATCTACGCCCAGCTCGGTGATGAAGTGGCAGCAGCGCGCGTCGGTCGCGCCAAAGTTGATGCTTTGATCTATCTGAGCCGCTACGATGAAGCATTGCAATTGGCGGCGCAGGCGCGGTCTATATTTGCGCGGCACAGCGAAAACAACCTGCTGGCTCAACTCGAGATGAATGTTGGGAACATCTATCATCGCCTCGATCAGTATCACCAGGCATTGGAACATTATGAGCGTGCCGAGAAAACATTCGCCCGACTGGACAATGCGTTTGACTTGGCGCAAGTTTGGATGAACCAAGCCAATCAGTACACTCAGTTAAACGACTTTAATAAAGCGCTCGACCTCTATGAGCGGGCTCATCGGCAATACGAGAAGCTCCGGATGCCATTGATGGTGAATCAGGTTGAGTACAGCATTGCCTGGCTCCATTTTCTGCGCGGGAATTTCAAACAAAGCCTAACACTGTTTGCCAAGAGCAAGGCCAAAGCCTTGGAGCTTGGTGATGTCACGTTGCCGATTCTGTGCGACCTGGATCAGGCGGAAGTCTATCTGCAACTGAACGCCTATGAAGACGCTATCGAATTTGCGCAACGTGCGGCTGAGCAATTTCACCAGCTCGGAATGAATTACGAATTTGCCAAAGCTCGCATGTACGTGGGCATGGCCTACCTGCATCTGAATAACTTCGACGCTGCCCAAACGGCGCTGCGGCAGGCGCGGGATGCGTTTGTCGTCGAGCACAACGACATTTATGTCGCGCTGACCAATATCTACCTGAGCGATGTTGTCGCGCACAAACACGATTGGACACAGGCGCAGCAATTATGCGCGGAGGCCAAAGCGTTATTCGTTGCACATAACCTCACCACGAAGGTCGCCTATGCAGACCTGCAAATGGCGCGGCTGAAATTCCTGCAAGCAGACCTTCAAGCAGCGGAAGCGCTCTGCGGCGCGGCGCTGAACGCGCTCGGCCAGATGGAAGCGCCATGGGTCAAATATCAATGCTTTCATCTGCTGGGTAACGTGCTGCACCGGCGCGGTCAACATCAAAAAGCATACGACTATTACCGGCAGGCGATTGATTATCTGGAAGCCATGCGCAGCAGCATTCGCGTGGACGAATACAAATGTTCATTCCTCAAGGATAAGCTCCGCGTCTACGAAGACCTGATCGAACTCTGCTTGGCAACAGATCAGCACAATAAGCTAGAGGAAGCATTCACGAACATCCAAGCAGCCAAATCACGCTCGCTGGTCGAACTGCTCGCCGTCGAGCGAGACATCCGCGGCAAGGTACATGACGCATCGGTTGAAGCCCTCTACCGCGAGTGGAATCGCATCCGCGAAGAGCTCGATTTTTATTACAGTCGCATCAATCAATATCAAAATCATGGTCAGCGCCCAGCATGGATGGGAACAGAGCTGCAAAAGGAAGTGCAAGAACGTGAGCAACAACTCGCCAGACTCGCCCGCCAGTTGCGTCTGCAAGACGCTGAGTACGCTTCGTTACATACCACGACGCACATAGATATGGACCGGGTGCGTCACCACTTGGCCGACGATGAGGTATTGATCGAATACTTCATGCTGAACGACCGGCTCATGGCTTTTGTGCTTGACCGCAATGATGCTCGCTTGGTCAATGACGTGACGAATCTAACAACAACGGCGCCTCTTCTGCAGTGGGTCAGGTTCTACAATGAACAATGCACGATGGCGGATCGCCTGTCGCCAGCACAATTGGCGCAAGCGGCGACCATGCAACGTCAATGCCTGGAAAAACTCTATGCCCACCTTATCGCGCCGATTGAGCCGCTGATTGACGGCAAGAAGCTGATCATTGCGCCGCACGGCTTCTTGCACTATATCCCTTTTCACGCTCTACATGATGGTCAACAGTTCCTCATTGATCGTTACGAAATCTCCTATTGTCCCAGCGCCAATGTATTCACGTTGTGCACGGAGAAAGCGCGAACCCAGTCGGCTGGCGATGACATGTTAATCCTTGGCATTTCTGACGAAGCCGCGCCGCTGATTCGTGATGAAGTACAAGCAGTCAAATCGCTCTGGCCGAAAGCGCGGCTGTTCATGGATCGTGACGCGACATTTGAACGCCTGCAACAGCACGCGCCAACGGCCCGTTGGCTGCATTTGGCGTCTCACGGGACGTTCCGTCGGGATAATCCGATGTTCTCGACGCTCAAACTGAGCAACCGATGGCTCAATCTGTATGATATTTTCAATTTGAACTTGAATGCCGACTTGGTCACGCTCAGCGCTTGCGAAACCGGGATGAATGAGGTTTTCCCCGGCGACGAACTGTTTGGTTTGATACGCGGATTCTTATATGCCGGCGCGCCATCGTTGATCGTCAGCCTGTGGGTTGTGCATGATCGCTCAACCACTGAATTAATGTGTCAGCTCTACACCGGCCTGCGGCAGGGTATCTCCAAGCGCGCTGCTCTCCGTCAGGCTCAGTTAACAGTCAAAGAAGCGTTTGAGCACCCGTATTATTGGGCTCCGTTCATCTTGGTCGGAGCAACGGCTTGCGTGCCGTCGCAAAATAAGCAGGCCAAGGAGAAAATAGCGCCATGGCATTGAACAGCATTCGGCATAGCTATCTCACAACACATCCGCGCGCACACCGACGAGGCGTAACGGGAACCTCCCACATTTTTGTCTCGTTGCGCCTCGTCGGCTGCTTGCCGATACTACACCAATGCCCGCAGGTCGGACAGGAAGATTTAGAGGGGTCATAGCCATGAAACACCAATCAATCATAAAAACACTGTCAACACTTTTGATTGCGATTGTAGTCACATTGGCGTTCATCGGTGGCGGCAGTTCCTGGCCGCCTACCATCCATGCGCAACGTGGCCTGAGAGCGCCGCACACCAATAACGAGGTTGTAGTGAAACTAACGCCTCAGGCCAACGCCAAACTGTTCGCTCAACAGCATCGGCTCATCGCGAAACAACGAATCAAAGCCAACATCTACTTATTCGAGATGCCCGCCAACGACTCACGATCCGTGCAAGATGTGGTTGATCAGGTAACTCGAGACCGGAATACTATCTGGGCCGAGCCTCATTTTCTGGCCAGCATTGACCAGGATGAGGGCGATACGGATTCTGACCAGCGCAGTGGAGCGAGCGTTGATCAGCGCAATACACCATTTGTGGATGGTCAATCGCCGCCAAGCTATTTTGGGCAAAACGCGCTTTCGCTCATCCGCGCCCAGCACGCTCGTCAATATGCCAGCGGCGCAGGCGTTATTGTGGCCGTGATTGACACGGGCGTGGACGCTTCCCATCCGGCCATTGGCGCTATCTATCCAGGATGGGATTTCGTCAATAACGACGCAGACCCGTCAGAGGCAGGCACAGGTCCAGCTTATGGTCATGGCACGCACGTGGCCAGCATCATCAAATTGATTGCGCCGGGAGCGGTCATCATGCCACAACGTGCATTCAAGGCTGACGGAAAAGGGAAAACAGCGGACATTGCCAACGCGATCTACAACGCCGTTGATTACGGCGCTCAAGTGATCAACATGAGCTTCAGCATGACCACCAACTCATCGAATATTCGAGAGGCTGTTGCCTACGCTGCCAATCATGGCGTAGTGCTGGTTTCGACGGCGGGCAACACTGGCACATCGGCAGTGCGCTATCCGGCCTTTTATCTGGGTGTCATCGGTGTGGCAGCGACCGACGAGTACGATCGGCGAGCGAGCTTTTCCAGTTATGGAGTGCATGTTCGAGCCTCGGCGCCGGGCGTCGGCATTTACGGCGCGTATCCTGGCAATCAGTGGGCGTGGTGGAGCGGAACGTCGTTTGCCGCGCCGATGGTTAGTGGGCAAGCAGCCTTACTCATCTCGCGGGGTCGTTCGACAAACTACATTTTCACCACCGCCGTCCCGCTGCCAGACAGCGGCATGGGGAGCGGACGCATTGATTGCCTTGCGTCAGTTCAATGAACACCCGACAGAAGTCAATCAAGGAGGTTTGGCATGAAAACAACAACCAGAAAAGCACAGGCCTTCCCGATGGTCAAACAAGCCATCATCAAGATGCAAGCCCTCACGATGCTGACGGTGGTAATGCTTGTCACTTTGACCTTGACTTCAGCCCCATTGCCTGAAGCTGACAACTTGAATACAACCGCGCATGCGCAACGCGAGCGAGTGATGCTCTATGTCAACAACCAACTCCTCGTCAAGTTGTCAGCAGAAGCGCAGGCCAAACCGTTCGCCCAACGATATGGCCTGACGCTCAAGCGACACATCAAGGCGAATCTGCATCTGTTCGAGATCGCCGCCGCTGATGTCACATCGGTCGAAGACCTTGTTGCTCATGTCAAACGAGACCGCGATGTCATCTGGGCCGAACCGAATTATCTGGCCAAGCTGGATCAAAACACAGATCAATTGCCCGACCCTTCGGTTGATCAACGTCACGTGCCACGTGTGAGTGACCGACTGCCGTCGGAGCATCTGAGGCAGTATGCCATCACCCAAGTCAAGGGTGAGCAGGCGCACCATTACTCAACAGGAGCGGGTACCTGGGTCGCCGTGATTGACACAGGAGCTGATGAATCACATCCGGCCATCAGGCAAGTGATCCAACCGGGATGGGACTTTGTGAGTGACGATGATGATCCTTCGGAAAGTGGTCACGGCAGCAGCTATGGCCATGGAACGGCTATCGCCAGCGTCATCCATCTGATCGCTCCCGATGCGACGCTCGTCGCCTACCGAGCGTTCAACGCGGACGGCTTAGGAACGGCAGCCGACATTGCCAGCGCGATCTACGACGCTGTGGACTATTACTGGGTTGATGTGATCAACGCCGGCTTCAGCATCCCGGTGGATTCCTCTACGCTCAGCGAGGCCATTGAGTATGCTCGCCAACGCGGTGTTGTACTGATCGCTTCAGCCGGCAACGCAGCCGAGCGAGCAGCGCGCTATCCGGCGATCTACGCCGGCGTCATCGGTGTAGCAGCAACCGACTCAACAGACCGACGAGCCCCATTTTCAAATTACGGAGCCGGCGTTGACGTAGCGGCACCGGGCGTCAACATTCATGGCGCGTATCCCGGCAATCGCTGGGCCCGGTGGAGTGGAACCTCGTTGGCCACAGCGTTGGTCAGTGGCCAGGCCGCTCTGATTCTGGCAGAAGGGCGCTCAATAGACGTGATGAGTCGCACGGCCGATCCCGTTGTTGACACGGAGCTGCGAGCAGGGCGAATTAACTGCCTGCGCGCTCTTCAATAATGGCTGGATACTGTTCGTCAACTGTACAACATTAAGGTGAGCGTCAAACTCGCCGATAGAACCTGCGAAATACCCAATCACGATCTGCTTATAACAACGGTAGGGGGCGCGGCCTCCGAGCGCTCGTCAGCGGGATGGATGAGCGCTCGGAGGCTTCATAATGATAGGTTGTCCGGTCGCGCCGGGTACGTGCTCGGAGGCTTCATGAGGATAGGTTGTCCGGTCGTGATAAACGAGCAGTCGGATGTTTCGTGCCGATAGGTTGCGCGGTCGTGCCGGCCAACTTCGTTGAGAATCAATGCTGAGTAGTTACCAATGCAATCATGTCCCCCTTCACACCAATAGTCCGGCGAAAGGCCCTATGTGATGAAGCGATATGGAGAGCAGCAGCAGAACGTTCCAAGCGGCAGTCTACGGTCTTGTGTGGGTATTTGGGATTACTCATGCTACGCTCGTTCCTGCTGAGCCGCGCAAGCGGCGCATGAAAGGGTAGCCGACGTGCAACGTCTGGCTACCCTCTAGTAGGCGGCTGCCGCTGCTCGGAGCTCGATCGTTAAAAACGCCAAACTTCAGCGGGCATCCACACAGCCACACCCCTACAAAGAACATGGGTCTTTCCACAATTGGTATCACATCGCTGATGGCAGCTTTGATCAATCTCTCATCCGTTCTTGCTTGCGGCCATGCCGAACGACACAGCGGATACTCTTACTTTTGTTGTAGTCCATCTTCACACGAGCTCTAGGTAAAACCGCCGAGCAGCTTACGTAATTTCACTGATTGTAGCCAACGGCGCACTATGCGAGAATAGTGCTTGCACCGGAAAGAGCCATCCTCAACGAGGCGCGATCCAATCAGCGGGAATCAGGGATTTGATAGGATTACTATGAATGGCTCAACGCAACAGACAACCGTCAGCTCCTCGCCTAGTGCTGGTGGAGCCAATCCTGCGGTTCCTGATGCCATTAAAACCGTCCCTGCAGTCACACACGAACGCATTCTTCAGCGAACCGGCCGAATCGTGGAACGCAGTAAACAAGTATCGGTGTTGTATGCGATTGCCTCGTCGGTGAGTCAATCACTGGATTTTCAGCAGACGTTGAATCGAGCTGTTGAGCTGGTTCCACGTCTGATGGGCTTTGAAGCAGGCCTGATTTTGCTCACCGATAAAACATCGGATGCGCTCACGCTCAAAGCGCGATTTGGTTTTTCAGACGAAGCAGGTTCGTTTATCCAATCGTTGAATCCCAAGGAGCAATTCATTGGCCCATCTGTCATCACCGGCGAAACGCTCATTGGTGAAATTCCTCGCCAGAGTCATGACCTGCTGGCAACTCACCTGCGCGAGAGAGGCTTCTGGTTCTTTGTGACGATCCCGCTACGATCCAAAGGAAGCACGTTGGGGGTGATGGTGCTGGTCAGCCATGGTCCTCGACACGTTGACCCAGAAAGCAGCCAATTTCTGCTTTCTATGGGCGATGTCATCGGTGTGGCGATTGAAAACGCGAGCCTTTATCACGACGTTGCTAACTTGCTCGAGGAAACACAACGGCAGGCCAATCGGCTGCAAGAATCGGAGCGCCAATCACGAGCGATTGCCGAACTGGGACAACAAGCGTTAGCCGGCGTTGACCTCTCGACGTTAATGAACGAGGCGACAACGCTCATCGCCAAAACACTGGATGTCGAATATAGCGGCGTGCTCGAACTCATGGAGAACAAAGAGACGCTGCGGATTCGCGCCAGCGCAGGCCCACTCGCTCAGATGATTACCCAAACGATGATCCCTGTGGACCGCTCGCAGGCCGGCTATGCGCTACGGACGAATCGGCCCGTCATTGTCGAAAACCTCGCCACAGACCCGCGCTTTACTCAGCAGACTCGACTTCATGAGCTTGGTGTCGTCAGTGGCATGAGCGTGGTCATCCCCGGCCATCATCAACCATTTGGCGTGCTCTTCGCGCATACAACGAACCGGCGAACATTCACCAAAGATGACACCAACTTCTTACAGAACATAGCCCATATACTAGCTGAAGCGATCGAGCGCAAGCGAACCGAAGAAGCGCTCGAAGCTGAAAAACAACGTCTTTCTATCACCTTGCGTTCGATTGGCGACGGCGTCATCACCACCGACACGCAAGGATGTGTTGTGTTAATTAACAAAGTGGCGGAGATGTTGACCGGCTGGACTCAGCAAGAAGCTGTAGGACAGCCCTTGAGCGCCATCTTGCGCCTTCTCGATGAGAAGACCCACGAATTGTACGGCAATCCAGCCACCCAGGTGTTACAAACGGGAACCCGAGTGACACAAACAGAGCCGATCACCATGGTGGCCAGGGATCAAACACGCTACATCATCACCTACGAAAGCAATCCGATTGTCGAGCGAGATGGCAAAATTGTTGGCACGGTCTTGGTCTTCCGCGACATCACTGAAAAACAACAGATGGAATACGAGCGGCTCAAGGCTCAGAAGCTCGAATCAATTGGACTGTTGGCCGGCGGCATTGCTCATGACTTTAACAATCTACTCATGGCGATCATGGGCAACATTTCTCTGGCCAAAATTGAGGCCGAAGGAGACGAGAAATTGGTGGACCGTTTAACTGCTGCTGAACGCGCTTGTTTGCAATCGAAGAACCTGACGCATCAGTTGCTCACCTTCTCCAAAGGTGGAGCGCCGATCAAGAAAACGACTTCGATGGTTGGCCTGATCAAAGACACGGCTGAATTTGCGCTGCGTGGCTCAAATGTGCGCTGTCAGTTTGTCATCGCTGATTCACTCTGGCACGTGGAAGCCGATGAAGGACAAATCAGTCAGGTCATTCAAAACCTGATCATCAATGCCATGCAGGCTATGCCAGATGGCGGAACAATCACGGTGAGCGCCGAGAATGTCCATCTGGAGCCCAATACTACGTTGCCACTGCCTGGTGGTCGTTATGTCAAAGTCGTCGTCAAAGATCACGGAGTCGGTATTCCACCAGAAAATATCACTAAGATTTTCGACCCGTACTTCACCACCAAGAAAAAGGGCAGCGGCCTTGGGCTGGCTGCCGCCTATTCAATTGTCAAGAAGCATGACGGGTTTATCGGTGTCGAGTCTGAGGTGGGTGTCGGTTCAACGTTCACTGTTTATCTGCCGGCCACGACTAAATCCGTAACATCGGCCAAGCCGCCCTCGGTGGCGCCGACACAGGCGCAGGGGAGTGGACGTATTTTGGTCATGGACGATGAGCAAATCATTCGCGATGTCACCGGCCACATTCTCCGACGGTTGGGCTACGAAGCTGCGTTCGCCCAAGATGGCGAAGAGGCGATCACGGCCTATCAGCAAGCGATGGCTGAGAATCGTCCATTTCAGGCAGTTATTATGGACCTGACTATCCCCGGCGGCATGGGCGGAAAAGAAGCGATTAAACGATTGCGTGAAATAGACCCCAGCGTCAAAGCCATTGTCTCCAGCGGATACTCGAATGATCCTGTCATGAGCAACTTCACGGAGTATGGATTTTCTGGGTGCGTTGCCAAGCCCTACAACGTACAGGAGCTCAGTCACACTCTACAGAAAGTTATCAGCGGAAATTAGCAATTGGTCAGAAGCTGTTTCAGCAGGCCGGCGGCCAAGCACCGGTGGGCGACGCATCCATCACACCTGATGCTTATAGCAATTGTGGAGTGAAGACTGTGGGGATGGCCGCTCGGTAAGTTCATGTCCACCCTTCTATATCCTCTCGTGAAACGTGGCCCTTCTTAGGTCAATTGGTCTGAGCAACTCGCATATCTGCTCAAGTGTCTTCTCAGCCTCTAGCTTCACCCGAGTGATAGTTCCTCCGCAGGAGATGTCTTGAATGCCAGGGAAAGTTGCTGCAATTCGTCAAGAGCCGTGTAGCAGTGATCTCGCATTTCTGAGTCCAAGCTAAGCAGATCGAAGATCACGCGATCAAGTATGGTTTGATCCTGGCCATGACATGCAAGGAACTGGTTGTACGCCTCAACAAGTTGATGCAGGTCGTGTGGGGATAGCTTGTCCAGATCCAACACGGGAATCGCTTTTACATCGTTCGGATTGAGATTACAAACCCCGCCGCCGTAGACATGGGCAAGGATAGGCTTCTGCGCTTCATGAGATTGTCTCTGAACTGGCCAATCAGGTGGTGCAAATCCTGCTCTTACTCGACAAGGACAGCCGCCACAGCGAAAGCTTGGGCAGAGCAGTCTTACGCAACAGATTTGAAGCCCCGCGTTTCCAACACAATGCTATTGTGCCATAGCCCAGCAACACAGTAGACTTACTCTGTGTCACTTGGAATTATTACCAGTGCCTATGTCGGGCCAAATAGGAGTTACCTAGGAGGAGAGAAGCTGAAAAGCTATGAACGGATAAGAGGGCCAATTGGCCGCAGCGTATGAGTGCCGTTATCGTCAGAGATTATTATTCAGTTCCAGTCAGGGCTGAGATACCTTTTCCGCTATCTCAGCCTACTGAAGAAGTTTCTTTGCGAATCATCATTCCCGATTTCGACTTTTCTCTCTCCATTCCCCTCACATCTATCACATCAGAAATCGAGTCAGGCAAAGTAGCCCTTCAAGCCGCTGTTGATGCCAACGTCATTGCCACCCTGATCTTGACCGGCGGACTGATCGAAGCTAGGGCTAAGTTTCGACTAGAACGGGTGTCCCTGAATGTGGAATTAACAAAGCAGAGCGCGCGAGCCGAGTTCGTTGCCTCAACACTCATTCCCATGTTGGCTCTTGCGCAGGAGGTTCATTTACAAATCCCTGATGTCCAATTTGAGCAAAAGCTGAAATTTGATCTCCCCCTTCGAGAAATCAGTCATTTGCTGCAACGTCGGCAGGTGGCTTATCGGCTCATGGTGATCGAGCAGGCGACAGGAGTAGAGTTCGTGCTACCACCAAGTTTCTCGGCAGAGGAGACTGAAACAATCGCCTATCTTTACCACGCCATCACTGATCGCTCGTTTGTGTGGCCAGTTAATGCAATAACGGTTGACGTCCCGGCAAGTCAACAGAGGCTTGATCAACTCCCCTCAGACGACCAGCCGACCAGCCAACAGATTGGCCCGGCGCCGAGCACAACAACTTTACTTGGCCACTCAATTACACTTGGCAACGAAACGGTAGAGATTGATGATATGATCATCGAGCACATTGATGAAGTGCGGCGTGAGTTAGCACAAAATGATGGTCATCTCGTTAAGGTTGTGGTTCGCTCCCTAAGCGGTCAGGCTAGAGTTAAACTACCTGAAGCGCCACGTTTGCCCGAGGCACCGTGGGATTCAAAGATTCAGGCGCTGATTGACCTCGAACCGCAGCTCGACGCGCGGCTAGCCGAACGCTATCACGCTCTTGCAGCGGCAACCTTGGCTGATCTGACGGAAGAAGAGAAAGCCGCCCTGACAGCCAGGCCGGAACTAGGTGAAGAAGCATTCTCGATGAGCGACCTGGACGGAGAATAACGACTGATGGCAATCGGCCCGGTACTCCCCGACACTTCGCTTGTTCTCGATAACGACATCTTGAACGACTGGAGATTTCAGAAGCCATACGTCCAACGAGCGATTGATGATTATATATCGAGATTGAAAAAACCTCCGGCGCTAACCTCCATGACCGTTTTCGAGGCGCTCTATGGATTCGAGAACAAGGCGTTCAAATCTGGAAAGCTCGACCAACGTATAGAACAGGACCGCGATAAGACGATCCAACTCATCAACTCCTGTACTGTCTTGCCTTGGGATCAAACCGCTGCCCAGATAACTGCTTATATTTACCCCCGACTTTCTCAAAGTGAACGCAACAAGCACTGGCGCGATTTATTCATTGCTACAACGGCCATCGCGCACGGGCACGGTGTCGCTACACGAAATCAAAGCGACTTTGAACTTATTGCCAAACATTTGCCTCCCAGTCACCCACTTCTCCGCCTTGCCATTTGGAAGCCGTGAAGCACAACCCTGTGTCCGTGTGCTTATAACCACTTCACCACCCAGGCACAGCCGAGGCGTGGATGATCCCACCGTTCTTTTCCCGCAATTCAATCACGTGCGCGCAAACCCGTTCTACCGCCCGGCAAATCTCATCCATCTCAAGCGGCAACGCCCCGACTGAGGTTCTCATCCGCATACGCAGCTTACGGCGCGCACGCAGCATGAGATGGCGCGATGTCAACAGCCCGACCATGCGCGGCTAACGACTCTACAATCGCTTCGATCACCCGCACAACATCAACACTGTGCTCCGCTGTGCCAACCTCCACGCGACCCGTTCGGAGGCAGGAAAGAAAATACTGCGACTGCACTTTCAATGGCTCTTCCATGTGAACGTGAGGAATGGTCACGTTCCCTTCCCGTGTGAGCAATTGGAATTCGCCAAAATCATGATAGTAGGGATGACTGACGATCTGATTGTCATAGATGCGCACAGGACCACTCAGCGACAGATCATCCCACGTCACCATCTTCTTATCGCCAACAATCGTGATCTCCCGAACCTTTTTCGGGTCCAACCAGCTTACATGAATGTTGGCGATGATGTCGTTAGGATATTGCATTGAGATGAATGCGACATCCTCAATACCGTTCTGAAGAAACGCCTGCCCAAGCGCCGACACACGTATGGGCATCGCGTCGAGCAAAAAATTGAGGATCGAAATATCATGCGAGGCCAGATCATAGACCGAGTTGACATCCTGTCGAATCGGTCCCAGGTTCGTCCGTTTGGCTGTCACGTAATAGAGCCGACCGACCTCGCCGCTGCTGAGCAACTGCTTCAGCTTGAGGATGCCGTTGTTGAAGAGAAAAACATGGCCAACCATGAGCAACAACCGCTTCTCATCAGCAAGACGAATCAACTCGCGACCTTCCTGGCTGCGACAGGAAAGTGGCTTTTCGCAGAGAACGTGACGACCTGCCAACAACGCATCCTTGGTGATGCGATAATGTGTCCGTGTCGGCGTGGAGACGACAACAGCATGGATGTCATCGCGCGCCAGCAGTTCATGATAGTCCTCATACACCGTGAGGAAAGGATATTGCCGCTGAACGGCGGCTAGTCGCTCCTGGCTGATGTCTGCTACGGCCACGACCTGCGCGTCGGGCAACAGCGAGAAATTACGAATATGATTCGGCCCCCAATGACCACACCCGATAACCCCCAACCGATATGTGTTCGACACCCGATCAACCTCCTTATTCATTCTGACGCTTTCACCAGCGGCTAAGATTTTAGCACAAGATACGTTGATAGACGGCAACAACTTGCTCGCTGGCCCTCTCCCAGGAGAACAACTGAGCGCGGCGGCGGCCTCTCTCAACAAACGACCGGCGCAACGGTTCATCGCTCAGCAATCGTTCAATCGCGTCAGCGATTTGCGCGCTATCATCTGGGTCCACCAACAAGGCTGCATCGCCGGCCACTTCAGGCATAGCGTAACGGTTCGAGGTGACGACCGGACATCCACAGGCCATCGCTTCAAGGATCGGCATACCGAAGCCTTCGTGAAACGAGGGAAACACAAACACGTCTGCCTGTGCATAGTACCGGATCAATTCATCCGTTGAGACACGCCCTTTGAATTCCACATCATGCTGCAGACCGAGCGAGATGATCTGACGCACAATCGCATCATAGCCCCAATCGCGCGGCCCAACGTGAATCAATCGGTGCGGCAAACCGTTCGCTTTCAAGATGGCCAACGCTTGCAGAATGCCGACGATATTCTTCTTTGGAATCGTCGCGCCAACAGCCAGAATGAAGGGTCGCTCGCCGACAGGCCGGATGATCGGCTGCTGCATCAATGCGTATCGGTGAAATGCGTCTGCAATGCCGTTGTAAATCACCGTGACCCGCTCCGGCGGCACGCGAAACGTTTCGAGAATGTCTTGCCGCGAGGCTTCCGACACGGTGATGATGGCTGCCACGCGACGCAGCAGGTAACGATATTTGATCAGCGCGCGACGTGGTAATTGCTGATGCAAGTGCGGCGGTAATCGCGTTGCAGCGCAACCGTGAATTGTGACGACCAACCGGGTTCGCTTCAGTCCTGCGTAGAACAACTCCGATTCCGTCATGAAATGGAGTAACGAAAATCCGCGTACCCTGAGGGCGCGTGGAGCAAACCATCGGCGATATGGATCACGCGCCGGCGCGGCAATTGCCCTCGTTCGGTCGCCAGGCAGAAAGTCCGCTGGCATCTCTCCGTGGATCAACCAGAGCTCCTGCACGCGCCGTTGCAGCGCACGATACAAATTGCGGGTATACTCACCAATGCCCGTTGGGTCTGACCAAGCGCGTGTGGCAACGAGGCCGACCTTGTGGGAACTTGCCAGTTGGCGTGACGACTCATTCATTCGAGGTATCCGAGGTCTTTGAGCCGATTCATCATCTGAGCATCATCCCGTTTGCTTTGTTCAGCGGAGCTGGACATGGAAGGAAGCGGCTCAGGTTGAACAACGACGGGTTGCGCCTGCACATGATCAGGCTCGAAAGCGCCGGTCAGGACGCGACCATCCATGTAATCGGGCACAGCCACGCCCATCAGATACAACAGCGTCGGCGCGATGTCTTCAATGCGCGATGGCTCCAACTGAGCTCCTGCTCGAATGCCAGGTCCGTTCAACATCAAGATGCCTTCAGCGCGGTGCGTGCCCGACCAACCAGGCTGATTCCTATCAGGCTCGGATATGCTCTGACCGCCGCGCTCGCCAACCAGGTAGTATCCAGGTCGCGCACACACAATCAGGTCGTCAGCCTGGTCAACGCATGGGCCGTGATAAATTTCTTCACGACGATACACGCGATCAATCACCGGTTGCGCCGTGAGTGGATCAGTGAGCCTCATCAATCCCTCGATGACTCGTTGGCGAACAGATTCATACTCCCCTGATTGAACGATGCCCTCAGGCTCGCGGCCCCTCCGGTTGATCCGAATGGATTGCGCCGGCATAGAAGCAAAATAGGCTTTTGTCCCAGACCAATCAACGTAGCGATACGGTTGAATCGGCTCCTGGGGCAAAGCATCTTTCCAGGATGGCGGGAGCCATCGTTTGAGCAGAGAACCAAATCCGAATTTGTAAGCTAACGATTCAGCCCGCTGTTTGGTGAAAGCCTTCCGCCACCAAGGCAGCGCCGGAGCAGCAGCATCTCGCCACTTGAGCAGTCCAAGATCAGCCAGGATGTTTTCCACATGAATACGCCGATGCAATGGCCCGAATCCGTGATCGGAATAAATCACCACGTAGCGAGGCGGCGCAAAGCTTGACAGAAGCGTGGCGACAGCATGATCCAGAGATTGATAATGGCGCAATATCGTCTCCGACTCTGTGACGGCTTCATTGAGAGAGCTCCAGAAATAGTGCTGTAGTCGGTCAACGCCGTCGTAAATGACTTGCAAAAACTCGACATTGAATTGCTCAGCCAGAGACTGCGCTGCCGCCGTTTGCATCTCAGTGACACGCCGCAAATCTTTAAGAAAAGCCCGATAATTCCCATACGCGAGATTGTTTTCATCAACGACCGCGCGCTTGATTTGTCCGACGAGAGCCGCCGGCTGCGCATAGTCAGTCGCATTGGTCGGCGTGAGCAGCCCGGACACCATAAAACCATTGAGCTCAAACGGTGGATAGGCAGCAGGAAAGTTGAAGACACCGACGCGAAATCCTTCGCGCCCCAACCGCAACCAAATCGGCTCGACACGCCAATCGCTCGATCGTACCGGACGGGGATGGTAGCCCTGCTTGTCTGTGATGAAATCGAAGACGCCATGCTTGCCCGGATTGACGCCGGTCACCGATGAAATCCAGGCCGGCGGCGTCAATGGTGGAATCGTGCTCATCAGGATGCCGGAGGCTCCCGATTCCATCAGTGAACGGAACGTCGGCAATGCACCGGCTTGCACCCAGGAATGCATCAGATCAAACGTCGCGCCATCCAATCCGATGACTAACAGCTTTGAAGCTTGAGGAGCGAGATGCGAGAAGCGAGATTGTGATTGTACCTTTTTATCTTCCATCAGCGATCGTGGTCCGTGATTTGTGATCCGTGATTCGTGATCCGGGGCTCGTGAGTCGTGGTTTGGGGTCCGGGGTCCGTGATCCGCGGTCCGTGATCGGTGACGCAATTCATCGTCCTCGAGCCTCCATCCTCCATCTGTTGCCACGAGCGACGGCATAGAGAAGTGCTGCCTCTGCATCCTCGATTCTCGCTCGTCAATCCTCCACTCACTATCCTCCGATGATTCGCCCTCGCATATCTGATGGCACGGGCACACCAAGCTGATGCAGAATCGTTGGTGCGCAATCCATCAGGTGCAGACCATCGAGCCGACGACCGACTGGCGGTGAACATGGACTCATAATGAAGATGCCATGCTGCGCGTGATTGGCATCATCGGGGCCGGCACTGTCGTCAAGAATCCAGATAGAAGGATGCCCGACGCTGCCAACCGAGCGCCAGAGCAAGTCACCGAGATAGACGATCAAATCTGGAGCGATACCGCGGCACTGTTGATAAATCTCTTGCGGCTTGAAGACTCGCGCCCCAATGCGACGACCTTGTTCATCGGTTAGTGCCTGGAGTCGCCGCGTCAGCTCATCTCTGACTTGCTCATAGGCATTTGGCTCAACGACGCCGTGCGGCTCGCGGCCTCTCACATTGAGATAGATATTGGCGTGATAACCGCCTTCTCCCCAAGCCAGCGTATGCTCCCAATCCACGTCCGCCTTCTCCAGCGGCATCACGCCCGTAGGATTTTTCTTCAACTTCAAATAACCCTCACCGATCAACCACTGATTGATACAGATGGCGCCGTCCAACTTCTTCGCTCCGTGATCGGAAACAATGAACACGGTTGTTTGCTCATCAATCAACGACAGTGTCTCACCAATCTGTTGGTCGAGGTAGATATAGTAATCCTTGCCGACGCCTTCTAGTGGCGATCCTGGCTGGTACTTGCGATGGGTTGGATCGAAGTATTTCCAGAATCCGTGATGGAGCCGGTCTACTCCGATTTCGACCATCATAGCGAAATCCCAGTCACGCGTTCGCATGAGGTGGCGAAGCAGTGTGAATCGCTTCTCAGCCATCTGGTAAAGCTGCGTGAGAATGGCCTGCTTATCCTCAGAGCGGAAATTGTCCACATCGAATTGATACCGCCCGACAAGCTGTTCCACTTCTCGTTTGAGCGATGGCGGATGCGTGTAGGAAAGATGATCGCCGGGCGTCATGAAGCACGTCACCAGATCGCCGTTGATCGGCTTGGGCGGGAAGCTGGGCGGCACGCTCAGCAGGATCACGCGCCGGCCCTGCTGCGACAAAATGTCCCACACAGCCGGCTCAGCGAATGAATGGGATGTAGTGAGCTGATAGCTGTGATAGGAATAATCTTTGCGATTTCTGAATCCATAAACGCCGAGTTGCCCCGGATCCTTACTCGTCATCATAGACATCCAGGCCGGGCAGGTGATCGGTGGAATGGTGCTTTCCAGTTCGCCATACACGCCCGCTGCCATCAATCGCCGCAGATTGGGCAAATCCTCGTTCCATTGATCAAAGACAAGCTGCGGGGCTGCGCAATCCAGCCCGATCACCAACACTTTTTTCTTCACCATGCCCTCCTCTGAAGAATGTGGCACAGGCGTTCCCGCCTGTGCTCCATTTTCTTGCTTCGTGGCGTGCGTTTGCACATGGGCGATTCCCTTTCCAGATCACGTTGCAACCACATTATTGGGGCATCTGGTCTAGCCTGAGCCGCTTGACGACGGCTCGAATGTCTACATGCAATTGTCCGCCCATAAAAACAACGCCGCGCCGGCTCTCCTCACGCTCAGGATAAACGCCGCGAACGAGGCCAACGACGCGCCCATGCTGATTCAACGTCGGCCCGCCGCTACTGCCACTGAAACCGTCAACATTGGAACTGAAGTTGACCTCACCGATGAGTTGCTGAATTCTTCCATACGCGATTCGCACGCTACCGTCAGCATCGGCGTAATTCATGACACGCAGGCGTTGTGGGTCGCGCCGCGTGCGAATAGGGAATCCGAGTGTCCAGACCGGCATATCGGGCAGAACGCCGTTTAGATCAATATCAAAATAGGCGGGGCTTTGGATGTCTGCTTTCAACAGGACGGCATCCAGCCCGGATTTCAACTCCTCAGCCAATGTGTGCCGCACAAGCTGCACGTTCTCTAACGGCCGGTACCCTACGATCCGTCCGTTTTCGACGACGGGAATCTCAAAGGATGTATAACGACACGCCAACGGCTGTGCTCCGCCTTCTCTTTGACCTGCGGCCTCAATCTCTTCACGCATGACGTGGTAACTTGTGAGGAAGTGCCCATCCGGCGAAATAAAAAAGCCGGATGCTGCCCCTTCTAACGGAACGATGCGTTGACTGGGAAATTTCGTCACATTCTCAAATGCGCGAGCAATTTCGTAATAGGCCGGCAGCAATCGGAGTCCGACATCCGCCTGTAGTCGGTCAAGAAAAGTACGATCGAGCGCGATGGGCCAGAGCGTGATGCCTGGCTCAGCCAAGTAGACCTTCTGAGCGCTCAGCCGAGCAGCGGCGACATCTTGCGCGGTGTTGTAAACGGTGATGACAAAATACGTCCTTGCTCGAATCCGAACGAGGCATCGTAACGCGTGCTCTTTATCAAATGGAACGCTGATCTGTTCAGGACGGAACAGACCCTCATCGCGCGGCGCAGCAAGATCAGGCGAAGCGGGCACAACGACAAAAACAATCGCGATGCCGAACGGCCATAGCCTTCTGGCCCAAACGGCCACCGCGAGCCGCTGCCACAGGTGACGGAATTTCTTGCTCAGCGCAGTCACTTCAGGCTTGCTTGGCATCGGCACGCGATTGTAGCCCGAAGGGTCCGGGGTGACAAGCAGCCTCTCTCATTGCTTTTGGCTTTGCCTGACCGATATACTTCGCAAAAATTCGGACGAAGAGACCATACCGGAGCGCAACCTAATGGGCGAAAATCATCAAGTAGCAAAGCTATGGGATCAGTGGTTTCATCTCACAGATCATGGCACAACAATCAAGACGGAGGTACTAGCCGGCATCACAACGTTTCTGACGATGGCTTACATCATCTTCGTTCAACCGGCCGTGTTGAGCGCTTGCGGGATGGACTTGGGCGCCGTGATGGTCGCCACATGCGTGTCGAGCGCGCTGGCTACACTGTTGATGGCTCTGCTGGCCAATTATCCGATTGCTGTGGCTCCGGCAATGGGTCACAACTTCTTTTTCGCGTTCTCGGTCGTCATCGGGATGAAGATACCGTGGTCGGTCGCTTTGGGAGGGGTGGCTATTGCCGGGATTATTTTTATCCTGACCGCAGGCGTTGGATTGCGTGAACGCTTGATCACGGCCATTCCCGAATCGTTACAACACGCCATCGCCGTCGGCATCGGCTTGCTCATCGCGATGGTCGGATTGCAATGGGCTGGCGTGATTATCGCCGCGTCGGGCACGCTTGTCACGCTGGGAAACCTGAAGTCGCCGCCCGTGCTGTTGTCCCTGTTTGGATTGGCGCTGATGGCTATTCTTTTCTCCTTAAAGATGCGTGGCGCGGGCTTATGGGCGATGTTGATCACAGCCGCCGTAGGATTATTCTTCGGCGTTATTCGCTATCACGGCTTAGTCAGCCCGCCGCCTTCGTTAGCGCCGACGTTGTTGAAGCTCGATATTCTCGGCGCCTTGAAACCGGAGATGATCGAAGTGATCTTCGTGTTTTTCTTTCTCGCGCTATTTGACTCTGTCGGCACGCTGGTCGGCGTGGCGCAACAAGCTGGCCTGATGAAAAACGGGACGCTGCCGCGCGCGCGGCAGGCGCTGCTGGCCGATGCGGTCGGCACGGTCATCGGAGCGGGACTGGGCACATCAACCGTCACTGCCTACATCGAAAGCGCGACGGGCGTTGCCGCCGGAGGCCGCACAGGATTAGCAAACATCATCACCGCGGCGCTGTTTTTGCTCTCATTGTTCTTCTATCCGGTTGTCAAAATGATCGGCGGTGGGTATCAAGTGGCCGCCGATCAAACGCTCTATCCGGTGATCGCGCCTTCACTGATCCTGGTCGGCACGATGATGATGCACAGCGTGCGTCGGATTGCTTGGGATGATATGACCGAAGCGATTCCTGCCTTCCTGACGCTCATCATCATGCCTCTGACTGTGAGCATCACGGAAGGCATTGCCTTTGGATTCATCACCTATGCCCTGCTCAAACTCATCACAGGCCGCGCTCGAGAGGTACACTGGCTCATTTACCTGTTCGCCAGTCTGTTCGTGATCCGCTATGTCGCGCTTGACTGATCTATCCGAATCGTTCAGCGCACGAGCCAACGCCACCGGCTGACCAGCTCACCGAGTGCACACTACCCCTAACTGAGGACTCTGGCACAACCAGAGCCCGTCCTCACGAGCCAACACTATCGAAAGCTATGCCGGCATCAGCGCAATAACCCTACTCCAAAAACGCGCGCAGCATCCACGCCATCTTCTCGTGCTGTTCCATCAAGCCGGTCAAGAAATCGTTCGTGCCGGCGTCACCATACTTCTCGCCCACGGTCACGAGGTCTTCTCGCAGGTAGCGAATCACGGCCTCATGATCGGCCAGTAAGTTTTGTAACATTTTTTGCGCGTTGGGATACTCGCCAGGATGCTCCTTGAGCCGCGTGTGCTGTAAGAATTCCTTCAATGTGCCCAGCGACGGTCCGCCAAGCGAACGCGCGCGCTCGGCCACCTCATCAACAATCTCGTTGAGCTCGTCATATTGCGCCTCAAAGAATTTATGCAGATCGTTAAACTGCGGTCCGACGACGTTCCAATGATAATTTCTCGTCTTGGTGTAAAGAACGTACTCGTCGGCGAGTAACCGATTCAAAATTTCGACAACAGCATCTCGATTTTTATTATTCAATCCGATGTTTGGTTTCATAGTTTCTCTCTCCTCCAATTGACAGAGCCGATACGGCTCACGTTGACATAGGCATGCTTTACGTAGAACAACTCATCTGGTTCGATGAATTTCATGCATTTGATGGTGAGAGCTCAGGCCGCCTTTATTGGTTATGACGCCAAGCCACACCATCGAAGAACTTTCGCCAATATGACCCAGGCCGATAGCCGACCACATTGGTTCACCATTGATCATATTTCTTGTTTCATTCCCTCACCGGAATCGGCTTCCACGTTTCATCTACCGCAACATATACAGCCTCAGCCACGGTCACCAATTCATGCTGAGATGGATTGGCGCCACGTTGAACCTCAACCTCGACCTTGACGGTGACCGACGTTGTACCAATTCTCAATGTCTTCGTGTACAAGCTGACAATATCGCCGACATAGACAGGTCGCTTGAAATGAACCTCTTTCATCACGACCGTCACCAGTCGCTTATTCGCATGTTTTCGAGCCTCAATGCCGCCAGCCAAGTCAATCAAGCTGAGGATAACGCCGCCGAAGATCGTCCCGGCAGCGTTAGTATCCTTGGGCAGCAGCGTCACACGCAGCGTCGGATCGCGCTGGATAGATCGTTTAACAAGTTTGATTTTCTTCATGGATGCGCTACTGTACTCAAAATCACGGGACATGCCAAGTGCGGGCGCAACATCATCAGGCCTGCCTGGCCGCCTTCCATGCGCTGTTGGTATGCAATCATCGCCGCACGGGCTGTGGACGGAGATACTGTCTGCGGCTACGACTGGCCCCATGCGCTGTTGGCGCGAAATCATCAGCCACATGAGCGATTTTGTGAAATGTCATAGGTAGATTTCTCGTCGCTTCCCTGTAATCTTACGAATTTCTCTCTCGAATCGCTTGAGGCATAATAGCACTTCCTGGAGGAGGTAGCTGGAGGCTCCATGAAGATTTTTGAAGCCTTTGAAAGTGTTCCGTGATATAATGGGGCCTCCTTTAAGATAGGCTCTGATCACACCGAAGAGAGAATAAAATTGATCGGAGCCAAGAGGGCTTTTTTAGGTACGGAGGAGAGAGGTGAAGCGGTCTTGCATCGTTTCCCTCGCGTCAGTTGTGGGATTGAGTGTGCTGCTGCACACTCTTTATCTGGGCGAGGGCGTTGATTTGAAATTTCAGGTGCCGGGTGAGGCAGCGGCCTTGGCAGCAGACATTGAACATTCTCTTTGGAACACGTATCCCCTCCTATCCGACCAGAGTAATCTCAACCGACTGAACGAAACGCTGCAATCGTATCTGGCTCGGCCATTGAGCCTGGCATCGGCTGATTTTGATGAAGACGGCATGGATGACCTGGCCGTCGGCTATGCCTGTCGCGATGGCGGGTTGCTCACGTTGCATCGTGGCAACGTGGCGGCTCTGTGGCCGAAGACGCACCAGGAAACAGGAAACAGGAGAAAGGAAAAGGGGGAATCAACCGATCACTCGATCTTCGATCCTCCGCCGAGAGCGCGCCACAGCCGTCCTGCCGGCGATCCATTCTCAGCGTTTCTGAGCGTCGCTACAGGCGACATGAACAACTCCTCGAACATCGCTCCGCTGCCGTTTTTACCGGAGCCACTCCTGATTCAGTTGCCGGCAGCGCCGCAGATGTTAATAGCCGGAGATTTCAATGCCGATGGGCATGCTGACCTCATAATGGCCACGGCGGGCAACGACGCAATTGAATTCTATGCAGGTGACGGCCACGCAGGGTTTGCCAACGCGCACTCTATTCAGGTGGGGGGCCCTATCAGCGCATTGAGCAAAGCGGAAACAACAGCATCGAGCAACCATCCAGCCAATGCAGGTATCGTGGTGGGGATCGTAGGAGAGGGGCCGGTGACGTTGGTTTTCGACCCACGTGCTCAAGCGTGGTTAAGTAAACCGATGTCGCTGGCCCCATCGGGGGAACCAACACATCGTCAACGGCCAACAGCAGATGACGGATTGAACGCATCGGCTGAAACAGGCGGTCGGGATATTATCGCCGCTCTGCCAATGCGACTGAACGCGGATGCGATCAGCGATTTTGTTCTGCTCTGCCAAGATCAACCTGCTCCGCTGCTGATGCTATCGGCGCCGGCCTCGGTTTTTGTGGTCAACTCAACAGGCGATTCTGGCGATCACAACCTTGCCGATGGCGTTTGCAATGATGGTTCAGGTCAGTGCACATTGCGCGCCGCGATTGAGCAGGCTAACGCGACGGCGCAGGCCGACATGATCAGTTTCAACATCCCAGGAAATGGCATTCCTGTCATCAGGCCGACCCGCGCGCTACCCGCCATTACCAATCCCGTGACGCTTGATGGAACGACCCAGCCCGGTGGTCTTGTCGAGTTGAATGGAGCTCGAGCCGGCATTGCGGTTGACGGCTTAACAATTGCGTCAGGCCAGACCGTCGTTCGCGGCCTTGTCATTCATCGGTTCGACAAAAATGGCATCAGGATCGAAAACGGCGGCGGTAATATCATCGAAGGAAATTTCATCGGCACGGATGCGACCGGCACTCTCCCGTCGGGCAATACATTCGACGGTATTTGGGTCAACACAGCCGGCAACATCATCGGTGGAACCATTGCTGCTGCCCGGAATGTGATTGCAGGCAACGGTTCGGATGGCATTGAAATCGCCACCGGCGCGGCCGTCGGCAATATCGTTCGCGGCAATCACATTGGCACGAACGCGACCGGCACGGCGGTGATTCCCAATGCCTTTCATGGTGTCCATATCAATGGCGCACCCAACACGACCGTTGGTGGGGCCACCTCGCTCGCGCGCAACCTGATTTCCGGCAACTGGGACGGCATCCGTATCACGGGGGCGACGGCGACTGGCAGTGTCGTTCAAGGCAATTACATCGGCACCAATGCAACCGGAAGCAAAGTGCTCGGCAATTCCGGCGCCGGCGTTATGATCAACAGTGTTGCAGGCAATCTTATTGGCGGCCCGGCGGCAGGCATGCGAAACGTCATTTCAGGGAACACCGCATACGGCATCTTGCTGCTCAACAGTAACGCTACCAGCAATCGCATTCAAGGCAACTATATCGGCACGGACGCTGCCGGCAACGTTGCTCTTTCCAATGGCATTGGCATTTTCGTTAATAACGCTCCGGGCAACGTGATCGGCGGGGACGCGGTCGGAGCGGGCAACCTGATCGCCGGCAATGGAGAAGGCGTGCGCATCGTCGGCAGCGGCGCTACTGGCAATCACGTCCAAGGCAATCTCATCGGCACGAATGCGACCGGCACGGCTGCTATAGGAAATTTCCAAGATGGCATTGTTATCCAGGATGCGCCCGGTAATCTGATCGGCGGCGTTGGGAGCGCAGCTCGTAACGTCATTTCAGGCAATCAATCGCGTGGCGTGTTTATCACGGGCAATGCGACCGAGACAGTTGTCCAGGGCAATTACATCGGCACCAACGCGACCGGTAGCGCCGCTCTCGGCAACGCCTATCATGGCGTATTCATCAACGGCGCAGCCAACAATAAGGTTGTGGAGAATGTCCTTTCAGGCAATCGCCTGTTTGGCATTTTGTTGTATGGTAGCACCGCGACTGCTAATCGCGTGCAAGGCAATTGGATCGGCTCGGACCCGACCGGCACGAATCCAATCGGCAATGCGACGGGTGTGTTCATCGCTGAATCTGCCAATCGCAACGTCATCGGTCCGAATAACATCATTGCCTTCAATCAAGGTGACGGCGTCTACGTGCAATCGGGCACGAGCAACTTGATCACAGCGAATTCGATCTTCAACAACGCTGCAATGGGGATCAATCTGGCTCCGGGCGGCCCGACGCCGAACGATGATACATCAGGCAATGAAGATAGCGATGAAGGAGCCAACCAATTGCAGAACTGGCCAAGCCTGAATCAGGCGACGATGCAAGACCGAATCATCAACGTGAGCTATTCAGTCACATCGGCGCTTCATAATTCCGCCTATCCGCTCAAACTGGAATTTTTCAGAGCTGACGCAACCGGCCAAGGTCATACGTATCTGGGATCAGACATCTACACGGCCAGCGATCGCATGGGCAGTTTCACCAAGACGATTTCGCTCCTCTCTCCAGTTGTCATCAAGCACGGTGACCGCATCGTAGCGACGGCGATAGATAAAAACGGCAACACGTCGGAGTTCTCGTTCACTGTAGCTACTCAGCTTCGCTAACTGGTCTTCACAAACGAATCTTCCCTGTAGAGCGACCCGCGAACCGGTATCCCCTGCGACAGTATGATCCACAACAAATCCCTCCACGGCTCGCTCTTGGTTATTTATTCCACCAGTTGAAGACACTATTGAACACCTTGGCCGTGTGACGTATCAGGCGCGTATACAGGCACGACCGGTTTATTTCGCGAGATAGATTTCCAGAGCGAATCATCCAGTGTGTCGAATTGTATCTGGACAGGCTCCTGGATAGACTCCAGGGTACCCATCGCGGATTGCTCCCGGCGGTATGTCTTTATAGGCTGTCCAATCTCTGGGGCAATGTAAACTTCGGAGTAACTGTTACCGTGTGAATAAGTCAGAACGTACGTCTTTATTCCGTTCACATAGACCACAGGATTCTCTTTTCGGAGCTCTGGCTGACGGGCCAGGTAGTTCTCATCTAGAGAGTAGTCCATCACTTTGAACGGCCTGGAGGTCGCCGGTTCATCGTTATCCATCCGAGCCTTGATCATCCGGCCATTTTCAGTATACATGTACTCGACTTTGCCATCAGCCCATGTACAACGCTCAACGTAATCGCCTGACTTCTTAATTGAGATTTCTCTTCGATAAGCTTCCCACTGCCGGTTTTCTCGGTCGCTTGTAATTTTGTAGCTCATGGCAAGGGTGAAGGTAACGTCGCGTCGTTTATGGACTGGTAGAGTCTCCTGGGATTTAACGCGGAGAGCCGCGGCAACTGCGCCACCGACAAGGCCGGTGAACACAATGACTGTCAAAATCAATTTTTTCTTGGATCGAATTTTTTCCATAATCACCTCCATGATCTCTCAGGTGACGATCTTGGTATTCTCAAGACCTACAGCCTGGGCAGGTGCCCCAATACTCAGAACAACACTTTGCTATAAACATCATCCGTCCGTCATAGCACCAACCAAAACCATTCCGGCAGGTTGAATCAAGTCTGTCGCCAGTGCAAGTACTGAGCACACACCAGCTAGTCTCTATGGAGCCCTCACAGCTTCTATAGTCACACTCACTGCGTGCGTGGGCTGTATAAAAAAGTGATACAAACCAGAACTGCTACTATCAAGCTTCGCATAATAAGCCTCCTTTTGTTCCGTCAAGCTCGACTAGGGTTTTCCACATTCAGGGGATAAGTTTACTAAAAACAATCCATATCGCAAGCGAACGCGTTCCGGTCACATATAGGAATTAGTTCCGATTCGCGCAGGCGCGTGGTCCTGCAACCAGCCACCACCTTCCTTCCAGCCAATCCCCGCCGATGTGTTCTTCAGACTCACCTTGAGCTTTGCACGCCTCGCACCGATCTCTCTGGTGAAAATCGGTCCCATCGGTGGTTCACCAGTTAGCTGTTCATACAGCCTCCTGCCTTGCTGACCTCCAAAAGGCCGTGCTATTCTGATGTTTGTCACATCGCAGTGAGGAACTAACCCGTGAGCCAACAAGTCGTCATCACCACCGATAGCCAGACCGAGATCAAACCGTTGATCGAATCGGCCATTCGAACTGAGCTGCGCATGTTGGAGCTCGGCTTGCAACGAACCTCCGAACGTCTCCGCCTGTTTGAAGAGCAATACCAGATGACCTCCGAAGAATTCGAGCAACGCTGGAATGCCGGCCATCTGCCCGAAAGCCTCGACTTCGTCGAATGGGCCGGTGAAATTCAAACGCATCGCCTGCTCCAAGCTCACCGACAAGCCCTTCAAGGAGTCCATCTCGATTGATCATTGAAGACTACTTTCACGAGATCGAGGCCCTCATTGCCCACGCGCCGGTTGTGCACTCCTCGCATCTGACATACGACAAACGCAGCACCTACCTTGGCTTCATCCGAGGAGCCATCTACTTCTTCGACAGCACCGTCCTGCATCTGCGCGAGTTTGCCAATGTCCAACATGGCGTTGAGCGTTATATGTATGCCTACCACTATCAGGGTGCCGATGGCACGCTCATCTTCCGCTACGATAATGCACCTCATTTTCCTGCGCTCTCCACCTTTCCCCATCATAAACATGACGGACATGAATACACAGTGGTGGCTGCTTCTCCACCTGACCTTCAAGCCGTGCTCAATGAGATTCAAGGCCTCATTGCTCCGCTCTTGCCTCGGCTCTGATCCTGTTCACAACCCGAGGATATGAACCGGCAAGGTGTGCAGCCACCAGGCTAAAGGCAATTGAAAATTGCTCTAGGAACGCGTCTCAGATTCGTCAGACGTGATTGCACTCTGGCCCGGCAGCTCGACGCCAGGATCACTCAACACCGCATAGGGTTTTGGTTCTGCCGCAGGTCCATAATCGCGCAGGCTGCGTAGGATCATACCGAAGCCGATGAAGATCAGGCTGATCATGGCAATCGTCACGAACAAGTTTGTCGGCATGAAGAAGAATCGCAGGTTGCTGATGACATTCAGCAACACAGCGCCGAGGCATCCAATCGTCAATAGCCAGCCAATGATGGATCGTCCGTTGAAGAACAAGAAGGCCACACCGATGCCCAGCGGTATTAAGATCAAACCGAAGTGCCCCACACCGAACAAAGTCCGAAAACTCGACATTACCGACACACGGCTCATGAACATGTAGAGCCCGGCGCCAGCCATCAGCACGCCGAGAAGGAACTGCCCGATGCCGCCACTAGTTCCGCCGGCGCCTCGAATCTTCATGATCGCTTCTCCTTGGTCAATCAACCGTGAGCTGCTTCATCTACCGTAGCAGCAAAATCAGCGACGCCCAGCCCTGTGGGTTGGGTTCCCAGTCGCGCGTCAAGACATCGCTCGCTGTTAAGGCGATCATAATGATGAGCCAGAAGAGCCCTGCTCCGACGAATACCATGTTGAGATGTTCACTATATCGCAGGTGCATGAAGTAAAGAACGACGAGCGTCGCTTTGATGATGGCAATGGTCAGCGCAATGTAGATATTGAGCAGGCCAAAATTGTAAAAGGCCACATCAACGGTGACCAACGTCAGTAGCAACAGAGTCACGAAAATGAGCAGATAAATTCGTTGCGAGACAACGTGTTTGGCCATAGCGCAACCTCAGTGACGACTGATCAGATACAGGAGCGGAAACAGGAAAATCCAGACAATATCAACGAAGTGCCAGTAGAGACCGACGATGTCCACCGGCGTGTAATACTCCTCAGAGAATCGGCCACGCCACGCCATGACGACGAGCACGGCGAGAATGCCGATGCCAACCACCATGTGCAAGGCGTGCATGCCGGTCATCGCGAAATAGAGCGAGAAAAAGAGCTGTACATGTTGCGGATTGATGCCGATCAAGTGCGGCTCATGCGCTGACAGCGCGAAGTGTGGTCCCGGCACGAGATGGTGTTCGAACTTATCTCCATACTCGACCACTTTGACGCCAAGAAACACGGCGCCCAGCGCTATGGTCATCAACAAATAGTTGACCAAGGCGCGGCGTTGACCGAGCTGGGCGCTGCGAACGGCCAACGCCATCGTGAGGCTGCTACAAATCAGCACAGCCGTGTTCAGCGCGCCAAGTTTATAATCGAGCAGGCGGCTGGCTGCCTCGAAGGCTTGCGGATATTGCAGACGATAGATCGAGTAGGCCAGGAACAGCCCACCAAAAAACAGAATCTCTTGAACCAGAAAGACCCACATCCCCAGCGTGGATGCTTCAAATTGCTGGTCAAGGTCATCAAACTGATGGGCAAGGGCAGAAGCGTGTTCGTTAGACAACGGCCACCTCCTCAGGCTTTGGCGTGTAATCGTATGGTTCGTGTGTCACGATCGGCTGTTTCTCAAAATTTTCAGTCGGCGGCGGCGATGACGTTTCCCACTCCAGACCATGCGCGCCCCAGGGGTTTTGCGCCGACGCCTTGCCGTATCGGAGCGACCAGACGAAATAGACCATCGGAATTAAATAGCCGACGCCCAGAATCGAAGCTCCCGCCGAGGACATCACATTCAGCACTTGGAACTCTTCAGGGTAGTAATGATACCGGCGCGGCATGCCCAGATAACCTAGAATGAACTGCGGCAAAAACGTCAGATTGAAGCCGACGAAGATCACCAGAGCAGCAAATCGGGCCCAGCCTTCGGGATAGATTTTGCCCGTCATCTTCGGCCACCAGTAATGCAGCCCACCCAAGTACCCCATGATCGTGCCGCCAACCATGATGTAGTGGAAATGCGCAACGACGAAGTAGGTATCATGCAGATGCACGTCAATGGCTGTCGTGGCCAGAAACAGGCCGGTGAGTCCCCCAATAGTGAATAACCCGATGAAGCCAAATGCATACAACATGGGGGCTTGATAGGAAATGGAGCCTTTGTAGAACGTCGCCGTCCAATTGAACACCTTGATGGCCGATGGAATGGCCACCAGCATGCTGAGCACCGAAAACACGAAGCCGCCATAGATGGATTGGCCGGAGGTGAACATGTGGTGTCCCCACACAAGAAAGCCCAGCACGGCAATGGCAATGCTGGAGCCGGCAATGAAGTGATACCCGAAGATGCGCTTGCGCGAGAAGCAGGTGATCAATTCGTTGATCACACCCATCGCCGGCAAGATCATGATATAGACAGCCGGATGCGAATAGAACCAGAACAGATGTTGAAACAACAACGGATCGCCGCCCAGTTTCGGATCGAAAATGCCAATGTGGAACAAGCGTTCGAGCGCGACCAGCACAATCGCAATCGCTACCACCGGCGTTCCCAAAATCTGGATGATGCTGGTGGCGTAATGTGCCCAGATAAACAGCGGCAGACGTGACCAGGTCAGCCCCGGCGCGCGCATCTTGTGAATGGTGACGATGAAATTCAACCCCGTGAGGATTGACGAGAAGCCAGCGACAAACGCGCCGAGCGCCGCCAGAATGACGTTGCTATTCGAGTAGGTGCTGCTGTAGGGCGTATAGAACGTCCACCCTGTATCCACGCCGCCGAAGATCACAGCGCCCATGCCCAACAGCCCGCCGATGGAGTAGATGTACCAACTCAGCAGGTTGATGCGGGGAAAGGCCAGGTCGCGCGCCCCGATCATCATCGGCACAAGGAAATTGCCAAGCACCGCCGGGATCGCCGGGATGAGGAAAAAGAAGATCATCAACACCCCGTGCATGGTGAACATCTTGTTGTATGTCTCCGACTGCATCAGATCACCAGGCGGCGTGATGAGCTCCAAGCGAATCAAGACGGCAAAGAATCCGCCAATGAAGAAGAAAAAGGTGACGGAAAGCAGATATAACAGAGCGATGCGCTTATGATCCTTGGTCAATAACCATGAGCCGATTCCGTAGGCGGCATTCAAGTAATGCACGCGCGGCGGAGCAGATGGCTCTCCACTTGATGATTGATCAACACCAACAACGTTCGTCTCCATGAAGAACTCCTTATTTTAATGACTTGATGTAGGCGATAAGCTGCATGATCTGCTGTTCGGTAACCTGTCCTTGAAAAGTCGGCATGGCCGGCTTGTAGCCCAATACGATCTTCGCCCTCGGCGCGAGAATGGACTCCCGGATGTAGGCCTCATCTACCCTCACTGTTTCGCCGGTCTCCAGCGTGACACGCTGGCCGAAGATGCCGATCAGGCTTGGTCCCATTCCAAGCGGACCGGCCATGTGACAAGTATGACAATTCAGTTGCCGGAACAGCTTCTGTCCCGCTTCAACAGGCGAAGCGGCAGCTATCTGATCGGTCGGCGCGGCCTCGGCTTGAGCGCCAACGCTGGCCAACCACTGTTGATAGTGCGCCGGCTCCATCGCAATGACCGAACCGCCCATCTGCGAATGCTTCGTTCCGCAATACTCGGCGCAGAACAGATGGTAGGTGCCCGGCTGCGTGGCTTCAAACCAAAGCGTCGTATAGCGTCCCGGCACCACATCTTTTTTGACGCGAAAGGCCGGTATGTACAAACTATGAATCACGTCTTCAGTCGCCATCGTCAGCCGGACGGGTCGCCCCGTTGGAATATGTAATGTGTTGATTTCGCGCTGACCGGTGGGATGCTGGAAATGCCACATCCACTGTTTGCCAATCACGGAGATTTCCAACGCGTTCTCCGGCACGCGATGATACATATCGAAGTAAATCGAAGCGCCCCACCCAAACATCGTCATCGCCAGGCAAAACGGGATGATTGACCACGTCAACTCCAACGCCAGCGATCCATGCACCGGCTTGGGCACCTCCGTTTCCGAACGACGACGGTACTTGATGGCAAAGAAGATCACCAGAAGGAATATCAGCGCGCCAAAGAAAATGCTGACGCCCGTAATGAAATAGTAGAGCATGTCCACGCGCTCAGCGAACGTGGACGCCTGCGGAGGTATCAATGGAAACTCTTCCCACATAACAATCTAAATCCCAAATCGGAAATCCGAAACAAATTCCAATGATCAAATCCGAAAGCCGAAACATGTTCCAATGACCAAATCCGAAAGCCGAAAGCCGTCGTTCCGTCACGTTTGGAACATTTGGATTTCGGATTTTGAGATTGTTTCGGATTTCGATATTCGGATTTCGGATTTCCCCCACATTCGGTTTCCCGCACATCAGGTTTCTGTTGATTAACGAACCTTCATCCGCCGCTCCCGACGGAACATCACGATCATAAACGTGCCGAGAATGACCAGTGTGCTCACCCCGGCCACGCGCACGATATTCATAATGACGGCTCCATATTTGCCAGTCTTCGGGTCATAGTGGAAGCAATACAGCAGCACGGCGTCAACAGGCGAACCGATCTTGCCTTCAGAGGCTTCCACCAAGCCCAGACGCACATCTCTCGGTCCATAATCTATCCCGTAAAAATAGCGTGACAGCCGACCTTGCGGTGTCAGGATCATAATCCCGCTGGCGTGCGCAAACTGCTCGGTCTCAGGGTCGTATTTGTAGCGAAATCCTACAGCCTGCGTCAGCGCTTTGATGGCCGGTTCATCGCCTGTGAGGAAATGCCATCCATCTGCTGCCCCTGCTCGTTCGTATGCTTCCATATAGCTCTTTTTCTTCTTCGCAGCCAGCTCCGGCGTTTCTCTTGGATCAAAGCTCACGGTGATGACCTGAAACTCATCGCCTACGTCAAATGACAATGCTCGGAAGGCTCGCAGCGCGCCGTTGAGCACCATCGTGCAGAGCATCGGGCATTCGTAATACGCCAAGATGAGCACGACCGGCTTGTCATTGAAGTATTGGCGCAGTTGAACACTCTTGCCGGTTTCATCACGGAATGTCAGATCAAGCGGAATCTGTTCATTCAATCGTTGATCAATGCCGACGTCGCGCAGCTCCGCCGGCTGCATCCCAGCGTTCAATTCCTGCGCCTGCGCTGTCAATGGTAACAAACCACAGGCAATGTACATGACGCCGATGGCTGACAGCACAGCAGAACCGACGTATCTCCGCCAGCTCTTGGTTGTTGCTGCCCCTGTTCCGGTGTGCAGTCTCATAGAACTTCCCTCAAAATCTAGCGTGTTGCTGAGCGGCTCGGCGCCTGCGCTGGGGGCGTGCCTTGCGCTTGTTGCACTTGATTTTCTGCTGCCTGATGGCTCTCTGCTCGTGTCGGCAATCCGCGTTCGGCGATCAACTCGATGGCTCGATCAATTGGGATGCGCACGATGCCGGCCTCTCGATTGACCCAGCCATAGGAATTGAGCTTTTCGCGTTCAGCGGCGAGCCATCGCTCAAGGTCGGCCTCCGGCGTCACTTGCAAACGAGGCTCCGGCGTCGGCGGCCGCTCACCAGCAAGCGGCGAAGGTGGTAGGGCTTTGCTTGCTTCGCGTGCCTGAAGACGGTCAAATGTCAACCACATCGCCAACAACGCAATCACAGTGAGAACGGCCAGGCCGATACCAAAGATGACCAATGGACGTATCTGCACATCAGTCGTCTCATGGGCATGACCATTCTGCTCACTCGAATGCAGATTCTTATCCATGATGCAACACCTTTGCGCCGTGCAACGATTCTTCCAGCCGCGGATCATACAGCGGCAGCAACGGCCTCTCCTTCAGTTGCCAGAAGAATAAACCGAGCCATAATCCGCCGAGGCCAACGAACGTCGTCACATCAAGCCAGTGCACATGGAGGCCGACTGCCTCGCCATGAGAGAACGCGGGCGTCACCATCCAGAACAGATCAACCCATCGCATGAACAACATGGCCAGCGACAATAGCGCAATCCGCGGCGCAACGCGCTTGGTCACCCGCAACAACAAGAGGAAGAATGGCACAACAAAATGGAAGAGGATCAATGCCCCTGCGACGGCTTTCCAGCCGCCCTGCGTCCGTCGCAAGTACCAGGGTATTTCTTCAGGTAGATTCGCCGACCAGATAATCAGGAATTGGGAAAACGCCACGTACGCCCACAACATAACAAACGTCAACAGCAAATTGCCCAGGTCATGGAACTGCTGAACCTCAACGACGCCAACCAGCGGCGGACGACGCCACAGGCGTGACAACAGCAGAATCATGAAAGCAAGCGTTGTCAGTCCCTGGCCGATCATAAAGATGATGCCGTAGATTGTCGAATACCAGTGCGGTTCCAATGACATCACCCAATCCACCGAGGCAAAGGTGACCGTGGCGCCAAACAGCAACAAGCCCGGTCCGCTCATATCCTGAATGCGGCGAGTTAACGACGGATCATGCGTTCGATCCTGCTCGAATGACCATTTATTGAGCAGATAGGACCACCCGATCCACACGATGAAGTAGATGGCCGCGCGCGCCAGAAAGAACGGCACGTTCAAATAGCTGCTCTTATGGCGTAGGACTTCGTCTTTGGCCACTACATCCGCATGCGTCCATTCATACAGATGAGCAAGGCCCAATACGATCGGCAAAAACAACAACGCCATCGGCAAAAACGTCCGCGTCGCTGCTTCCATCATCCGTCGAATCGCGAATCCCCAGCCGCCGCCCACCAGGTGATGCAACATCAACAGGGCGAAGCTCCCCAGCGGCAGGCTGATCCAGTACAGATAGGCGACCAGATACGAGCGAAAGAACTGCGGCGTATCGAAGAAAAGTCCTATGACGCTGAGCGCGAGCGCCACACCTCCCACGATGAGCGCCTGCCGTTGCACACGCTCGAACGTTGGCTTGAGTGCTTCGACCTCTCTCATTTTGTCGCCTCCAACCGTTGCCGTTGATCGGGCGGCACGTCATTCAGTGTGGCATGCTGACTCAATTGCAAGGCGCGAATGTATGCGGCAATCGCCCACCGATCTTCCGGCGTGATGCGCGAGGCGTATGAATACATCGCCCCAATGCCGTTCGTTATCACACCGAAGAAATAGCCTGCCGGCTGCCGACGTAATCGCTCTTCGTGAAGCGATGGCGGCTGCTTGAAGCCGCGTTGAACAATCATGCCTCGGCCTTCGCCATCCTGACCGTGACAGACCGAGCAATAAATCGTGTATCGCTCGCGCCCACGCTCCAGCAAAGCCCGGTTAACCGGCATAGGAAATTGATCAACGAACTGACCGCTGATCTTGCCGGTATACAGAAGCTCGTCCGTTTTCAAATGACCACGCGCCACCGTCCCTTCAACCAGGGGACGAGCCGAGCGCCCATCCTCGAAGAACGTGCTACCGGCGAGCGGTTTATATTTGGGCTGATCGTGCATGTCCTGACGACACGCCGACACCACAAAGCAGAGAAGGATGATGCAACCAATGAAGACCAATTCAGATTTCAACTTCAGAGACCCTCCCAGCGCCAAGGCTCTGCAGGAACTTCCTGGTCGCCTCTAGATCGAATTTCGGATCACGCGATTCAATGCACAAAAAGAAACGATCACGGCTGGCTCGCGTAAACTCCGGCACATTGAACACCGGATGATACGGTTGCGGCAGTCCATTCAAAGCCAACATGCCAAGGACCGCCGCGAATGCCGCTAACAAAATAGTCGTCTCAAATGCGATCGGAATGAATGCCGGCCAACTGTGATGTGGTCGTCCTCCAACGTTGAGCGGGTAATCAATCACCTCGGTGAAGTAAAAGAGCGAATAACCGCCGATGCAGCCGAGCAACCCGCCAATCAGAACGATCAGCGGCAACCTGTTCTTATGAAACCCAATTGCTTCGGCCAGCCCTTCAACGGGAAACGGCGAGTAGGCGTCCATCCGCCGGTAGCCTTCTTGATAAGCGCGGCGCGCCGCTGCCAACAGATGGTCGGGCGCCTCAAACTCGGCCATGAGGCCATAGATTGGAGCGTTCTTGCTCATTGCTCATTCACCATTGGCATTGCGCCAATCTTGGAATCGCCCTGAACATGTGACGCAGGCGTACCCGCCCGTGCCCCCGTTTTCATTCTTCGTGGCGTGCCATAGCATAGGGCGATTCCCTTGAGAATGTGGCACAGGCGTTCCCGCCTGTGCTCCGTTTTCATCGTTTCTGGGTCTCATCCCGAACGACATGAACAACTCCTCAGCCAACTCAGTCTGCCACAGCCGGGCTCGGTTCCAAGCCATGCCCGCCGGCCTTTTTCTCAACCAACTCTCGCATTTCAAAGATCGAGATCACCGGCAGCAAACGAACAAATAGGAACATCAGCATCAGGAACAATCCGATCGTCCCGATAAACGTCATCCAGTCAAATTGCGTCGGGTAATACATGCCCCACGATGATGGAAGAAAATCACGATGCAAACTGGTGACGATGATGACGAAGCGTTCTAACCACATGCCAACGTTGACAAACATTGCAATAACCCACAAGGCCAGCACGCTATGTCGAAAGCGACGCAGCCAGAGCAATTGCGGCACGACAACGTTACAGATCATCAGCGCCCAGTAGATGGCTGCATACGGCCCGCGCAAACGATTCGTAATCATGTACTGTTCATACTGATTCCCGCTATACCAGGCCATGAAGGTTTCCATCATGTAGCCATAGGCGACGATCAAACCGGTGGCCAGCATCACCTTGCCCATGTTGCGCAGGTGGCGCATCGTGATGAAATCTTCCAGTCCGTAGACCATGCGCAGCGGAATGGCCAGCGTCAGCACCATAGCAAACCCAGCGTAGATCGCTCCAGCCACGAAATACGGCGGGAAGATCGTCGCGTGCCAACCGGGAATCAGCGAAACAGCGAAATCGAAACTGACGATGGTATGCACTGATAACACCAGCGGCGTGGCCAATCCGGCCAGCAGCAGATAAGCTGTCTGGTAACGATGCCAATGTCGCGCTGAGCCGCGCCAACCCATAGCAAAGAAACCATAGACAATCTTGACGAATCGGCTCTTGGCGCGATCGCGCATTGTGGCAAAGTCTGGGATCAGGCCAACGAACCAGAATAGAAATGAGACCGTCGCATAGGTTGTCACGGCGAACACGTCCCAGAGCAGCGGACTGCGCGGTTGCGGCCACATGCCCATTGTATTGGGATAGGGGAATAACCAATAGGCCAACCACGGTCGCCCGGTATGAACCAGCGGAAAGATGCCGGCGCACGCCACAGCAAACAAGGTCATCGCTTCAGCGAATCGGTTGATCGAGGTGCGCCACTCTTGACGCAACAGGAGCAAGATGGCTGAAATCAATGTGCCGGCGTGGCCGATGCCGATCCACCAGACGAAATTGATAATATCAAATCCCCAACCCACCGGATTGTTGATGCCCCAAATGCCGACCCCGATGGCGAACAATGTCCCCAGCGCGTACAACAACGCCATCACCAACAAGAACGAAAGGGCGAAACCGATATACCACGCGCGCGGTGTTTTCCGAGTCAGGACGAGGGCGCTGATCTTATCGGTCACTGACCCAAACGTATGGCCGGCACCGAGAATAGAGGATGGACGAGAACGTATAGCCGCCGCTTCGGAGGGGTGAATGCTATGAATGGATCGCTCGCTCGTTTCTGTAGACATACGCTTGGTTATCCTTGAGACTCACTCGCCTCCAGTTGCGGATTCGGATTCCGCAATCGAGCTAGATAGGTGGTGCGTGGTCGCGTGTTGAGTTCGGCCAGCAGGCCATAATGCCGCGACTGAGCGCGCTGCTTGGAGATGCGGCTGCCCGGATCATTGATGTCGCCAAACACGATGGCCTGCGTTGGGCAGACCTGCTGGCAGGCCGTCATGATCTCGCCGTCGCGAATGGGGCGGTCTTGTTTTTTCGCCTCAATGCGGGCAGCGGTAATCCGTTGCACGCAATACGTGCATTTCTCCATGACGCCCCGACTGCGCACCGTGACATCAGGATTGCGCTGCAACTTCAGCGTCGGCGTCTCCCAGTCAGAGTACAGCAGGAAATTAAATCGTCTCACTTTGTACGGGCAGTTATTAGCGCAGTAGCGCGTGCCGATGCAGCGATTGTAGACCATCTGATTCAATCCTTCGCGACTGTGATTGGTCGCATGCACCGGACAAACCACTTCACACGGAGCGTTCTCACATTGCATGCACATGACCGGTTGATTGTAGATTTTCGGATCGCTCCAATCGCCTTCATAATAACGGTCAATGCGAATCCAGTGCATCTCACGGCCGACGACCACCTGCTCTTTGCCGACAACCGCGATATTGTTCTCCGACTGGCACGCAATCACACAGGCATTGCATCCTGTACAAACATTCAAGTCAACGGCCAGGCCCCAGGCATTTCCTTCATACTGATATTCAGGATAGAGCGTCAGGTCGCGCGGCGGTTCATGGCCCATGTCTTTCACGAAGTCAGGGTTGTTGCGGTACTGCTCCAATGTGCCCACGCGAACCGGATGGCGGCCTTGCATACTATGATGATGTTGCGTCGAGGCGAGCTGATAGCGTTGTTCCAGCTTGATCACTTCCAAGCCGTCGCCGGCCCAGTAGGCATCGGAGCGACGCAGTTGATACGCATTGAAGCCCAGCCCTGTGCCGACGCGCCCGGCGCGTGTACGCCCATAACCCAGATGCACGGTTACTGACCGCTCCGGCAGGCCCGGCGTCAGCCAGACCGCTCCGCGCACGGAGCGATCTTTGAAGCGCAGTTCGACCACATCTTCGCTGTTGAGACTCAACCGCTCAGCCGTGTTCGGACTGACGAGCACGGCGTTATCCCACGTCAGCTTGGTTGCCGGCTTGGGCAATTCCTGAAGCCAGGCATTGTTGGCATAACGGCCATCCCAAATCGTTGGGTCAGGACGAAACACAACTTCCAGTGATGACGCATCAGGCTGAAGCGGCGGCGTAGGTGAGTTTCCAAGCTGTGATTTAATTTTGTTCAAATCGAGCGTCACGTTCTTAGGTGGCCGCGCCGTTCCAGCCACGACGCCATCATGCAACGCGGTTTGCCACCACTGCTCGAAATCGGCTGTCGGATTTTGTCGCCGCCAATACGCGCGGACAAGCTCATACCCCGAAGGGTCGAATTGACCTAATAATGCTGCCACCAGTTCAATCGGCGACCGACCTTGATAGAGCGGCGCAATCAATGGCTGAATCAAACTCACCGTGCCGTCGTAAGCGCGCGCGTCGCCCCATGATTCCAACTCGTGTGTTTGAGGCACATGCCAATGACATAGCTCGGAGGTCTCATCGTCGTAATAACCGAGATGAACGCGAAATCCTACTTTCTTCAACCGCTCGCCGAATTGGAAATCAGCAGGCGCGGTCAACACTGGATTGCCGCCAAGCATCACCAACAACTGCACACGACCGGCGTCCATGTCCGCCACCAGCTCGCGCAGCGATTCCAGATGATTCACCGGATTGGCTTCAATCGAATCGGTATAAACGACTGTCTTGCCGACATTGCCGAGCACGTCGTTCATCGCATGAGCCAGAGCATGCACCAGCGGCGGCTGCGACTCGCCGGCGAGCACCACGCTCGCGCCACGGTGAGCGGTCAAGTCTTGCGCCATCGCGTTGACCCATTGCTGGTGGCGCATCGGCAACTCGGGCGCTCCATCACTGATGATGCCCAGTCGGGCAGCGAGCGCACGGGCTATCGCTTCGATCTGGCTGGTCGAAACTGGCAACCGATGATCAGCCATCCCGCCGGCTAATGAAATCGAGGCTTCGAGCATATACAACCGATTCATGAATGGCCGCTGGTCACTCACGCGCCGTGCCTCAGCAAAATCGCGCGCATACCGCACAGAACCGGGGCAGTCCGAGAGAAAATCAGCATCCAGCGAGACGATCACTCGCGCCTGATCCAACCGATAGATGGTTTCGACCACCTGACCAAATGCCAGCTTGGCGCCTTCTTTGATGTTGTCTCGTCCGACCGGCTCATACTGATGCCATCGCGCCGCTGGATACTTGACCAATAACGATTGCAGCAAATCAGCCAATGTCGGCGAGGTGATCGTCTCCGTCAAAATGCGTAGGCCGGCCCCGCGCGTGTCGTTTTGCTTGGTGAGTTCCTGGCTGATGGCGGTGACAAATTCCGTCCATGAATTGATGTTTCCTGCATTGGAGACGACCGCCGAGCGATCAGGATCATAAAGCATCAGCACGGACGCTTGGGTGAACGCATCGGTTGCGCCCAGGCTACCAGGATGTTGGGGATTCCCTTCGACTTTCGTCGGTCGTCCCATGTGGCTCTCGACCAGCACGCCTGTGGCAACGCCGCCTTGCAGGATCGCTGTGGCATAGTAGAGCGGTTTGCCCGGAATGATCTCCTCCGGCATTCGCGTATACGGGAAAATGCGTTCGGTCGGCTGTCGTGTGCAGGCGCTCGCGCTGGCCAGCGCCAACGACGCCCCCATCAGCTTGAGGAAACGGCGTCGGCTGACAGGATCAGACAGGTCTACGGCTGTTGCCTCGCGCGGAAATTCACTGTGCAGGAATTGGCGAAACTCCTCCGTGTCGGCCAATTCATCGAGGCTACGCCAAAAGGTTGGCCCCGGCTGGCTCTGCAAGCGTTGACGAAGCGAGGCCAAATCCAGATGAGGGATTGCGGATTGAAAATCGTCACGCACAATCCCCGATCGCTCTGTGCTCACACTCGTGCTTTGCTTCTCCTGTTTCATCTCACGATCCTTGATGTCTTTGGCTGCTCGCGCCTCGCTCCCTTCATCGGTGACACAAGCCAGAGGGTAGGCGCTCCTGCGATAACAGCGCCTCGCGTCTCGTCTCCTTCATCGGTGACACACGGAACAATCGGTGAGTTTCTGAATGTTGTATTCTTTGACGAGCTTCTGGCCGATGGCCAACTGATCGCCGTTGGGTGGTTGCCACGTTGAATTGAACACCTGATCCCGTGGGCGCACAAATTTTTCCGGCTCGCGATGGCATTGCAAGCACCACTCCATGTTCAGTGTGTTCACCTGCCACATGAGCGCCATCTGTTCTACTTGGCCATGACAGGTCACGCATCCAATGCCCTTTTTCAGATGTATGCTATGGTTGAAATAGACAAACTCCGGCAAATCATGAACCCGAACCCACGGCAGCGGCTTGCCGGTGCGCCAGCTCTCTCGCACGGGTTGTAACATCGGGCTGTTGGCGTGAATCTGCGAATGGCAGGTCATGCACGTTTCCGTCGGCGGAATACCGGCGAAACTGCTCTGCTCCACTGATGTGTGACAATAGCGGCAATCAATCCCGAGCTGACCGACGTGATGCCGATGACTAAACGGCACAGGCTGTTCCCGGACCACATTCACTTGTGTGACATACGACGAGCGATTAATGGCCGAGGCGATCCAGCCGACTCCACCGATAATGAACACAGCGCCGAGAATACTGACCTTAGCAATAACGTTGGTGCTGCGATGAAAGATTTGCGCCATCTACACTCCTCAACACACGAACCCACCATACAATGAAACCGCTTGACCCCCGTTGACTCAGTTCATGCTCGTTGCTTTCAACCCCTGTTATTGATTTTTTCACGACTGTCGTAATTGAAAGAGCCGGAATTCTACACCAGCACTGAACAACTGGCAACTGAGAAAATTTTCGTGTTCGGCAGGAGAAAGTGCGTTTTCACGCAGCCATTACATCTGCCTGTAGCGCTCACTGGTGGGAAGCTATCGGCAGAAAGGCCGGCACATCCGAAGCGCGCAGATGAGGCGGGAACGGTCGGTCTGTAGACATCATAAAACCGGTTGACGATGTAGCCCGCGCGCTGCCATGTGTGGCGACCAATTCCACCATCCCATCAAACAGGACGTGACCTGCATAGAAGCCATCCTGCAAGCTCAGCAGAATATCAGCGCGATTGACGACTTGCTCAGACATCGCCTGATAAGCGCGCCGCACAATGTCAGGAAAATGGTGATCCACGGTCGCTTCAAACCAGTCGCGGTCTTGAACAAAGCCGTCAGCGTCAATCCGGCCTTGATCTTTCAACTGGCGGAGCGCCGCTGCTAGCTCAAGCGGGTCAGCATCGTCTGCCTGATAACGGTATCGGTCGTTCGTTCGATCATGAACAATCACAGCCTGACCAGTGCGACTGTTGACGACTACCGTATCTTCACAGCGATGGATGGCAAAATCAACACCCTCCACTTCGGCCAACTCGCGGGCTAACGCGGCAGGATCAGCCGGTGTATAAATCGAAGCAAACCCCACCAGCCCGAATTCAGGCACCACCACACTTGTTTCCGAGCGCCACCGCGAGCCGACTTGATAGCGCCAGTGCCGCAGATGGTCTTTCAGCCACAAGCGCCGACCGCGCATCATGTAATTGCCATGATCGGAAAACAGCGTCATGCGCAGCCCGCCATGATACATCTCGGATAACTCCAGCAATTGATCGTCCAGCCAGCGCATCGCCCAATCCAGCTTTTCCTGACCACCCAGATGAATCAACCCGTCCGTTGACTTCAGGTAAGCGACAAACACGGGCTTGTCGCTGGCCGCAAATGCGTCGAGGAATCGTTGCACGTCAGCGCGATAAATTTCTTGCGGCAGGACATACACTAGGAACTCGTAATGAACCGGCTCTTGGTAATCAATAAAGTGATGATAGGTTCGGACGTGAACACTACTGGCGCGGTCGCCAACATAATTGCTGGCGCCGCCGCACAAACGATTCAACTGACGGTCAAAATAGAACGCCTCATAGCCGGCTGGAGGAGCCGCGTCGAACAATTCCTTCAGCGCGACGTTGGTCATCGAAGGGAATGGCGAGACCAGACGGCTGGCCGGATAAAATCGTTGAAACACGCCTTGGCGCTGTAGTCGTTCAACGGCGTCATACGGAACGCCGTCCACGCACAGAACCAGGTGCTTGTCGCCACAAGATGCGCTGCTCATAAACCGACCAACTCGTCAATGGCCAGCCACCTGATTCACTCACCGCCACTGACGTATGGCTTGCGCATGTAGCGTTGTGCTTGCTCATGCGAGTCGAACACATTGTCGTGGCTGAGCACCGTTTTGTAAGCGGCGATGGCCGCGTCACGTTCACCCTTCAGATCATGCAACTGCCCGATTCGCAGATGAGCTAATGAAACCAATTGCCGATTGGCTTGAGGCATGGATGTCACGCGGCGATAGTGATGCAGCGCAGCGACATGATAACCGCTGGCAGCCAGCGTCTGCGCGTACTGGAAGTGGAGTAAGTCTTTGACGTCGTCAAATTGCTTGTTTTGCAGCAATGCTTCAAAAGCATTGAAGCCATCTTGCTTGCGGCCCATTCGAATCTGCATGATGGCTGCTTCCATTTGCAGGTAGTAATTGCGAGGGTACTGGCGGGCGAGTTGGTTAATCAGCTCCAGAGCCTGTTGAGAGCGCCCCTCACGAGCATAGATAGCGATCAGCAACACGCGCGCATCATCATTGACGAATCGCCCCTGGGTGGCTGCTCGCTGCAGGTGTTCGATGCCGCGCTCTTTGCTCCCTCGCATACCGCCAAGCGCCGCCATAATCTTTGCCCACACAGGAAGACTGCCGACAATATAGTCGTACAGACCGATAGTCAAATAGGCATCAGCAAATGTCGGGTCTTGCTGCACCACTTTTCGGTGTTCTTCTACCGAGCGCGAGCCGTTTTTCAACGCACTGAAAAATTGACGGGCTACTGAAGCCTCATAGCCGGCCAACGCGCCATAGGCCGCGCCAAGAAAATAGCGAGCCTCTACGTCACGCGCGTTCTGTTGCAAGCGCGCTTCGGCCTTCTCGATAGATTGGCGAATGTAGTCTCGAAATTGATGATCCACCTGTGGGTCAACCGGTTCAGGTGTCTTGCTGTAAAATGACGCGCTGGAATAGAGGCCTGTTTGCAACCGCCGAGTGCGATTCAATTGAGTAATCCAGACCTGCGTCGCCATGTAAAGATAGCCGGCCGGATGATCGGGCGCTACCTCTGTGATCTGTTGAAACAGTTTGCCCGATGTCTCATAATCAAGGTTGTACAACGCATCAAAGGCCTGGCGACGCAGTGTCTCAAATGAGGGCGTCGGACTTTCATCGGCGGCGGGCGGACTGGAGGAAACACGCTGCGCGACGCTGACCGATATGCACGCAACGATCAGCAGCAGCGCGCCAATCACACGATGGAAGCGAACCGTGCCGCTCACGAATCCACCTCAATCGAGCCGATAGTTAGGGGCTTCTTTGGTGATGATAACGTCATGCACATGACTTTCGCGCAAGCTGGCTTCAGTAATGCGAATGAACTTGGCTTTCTGCTGTAGCTCGGCGATATTGCGACAACCGCAATACCCCATGCCAGCACGCAAGCCGCCGATCAGTTGTTGAACCATCATGGCCAGTGTGCCCTTGTACGGCACGCGAGCTTCAATGCCTTCAGGCACAAGTTTGCCAATGGTCGTTTCACGCTCTTGACCATAACGGTCACGGCTGCCCTGTTGCATCGCGCCGAGCGAACCCATGCCGCGATACGCTTTGAATGTGCGACCTTGATATAAGATCGTCTCTCCCGGACTTTCATCCGTGCCGGCAAACAGTGACCCGATCATGACACAATCAGCGCCGGCGGCCAACGCTTTGGTAATATCGCCGGAAAACTTAATGCCACCGTCAGCGATCAAGGGAACGCCTGCCGCCCGGGTCGCGCGGGCGCATTCGAGTATCGCCGTAATCTGCGGAACGCCCGCGCCGGAGATCACGCGCGTCGTGCAGACGCTGCCCGGCCCCATGCCAACCTTGACACCATCCACGCCAGCTTCGATCAGCTCCTGAGCCCCTTCGTAGGTAGCCACATTACCGGCCACCACGTCTACCTGTGAAAATCGTTTCTTGATCTGCCTGACAGCCTCCAGAACCCGCGTCGTGTGACCATGCGCCGTGTCAATGACCAATACGTCCACTTGCGCGCGTACCAGTTCTTCGGCGCGCTCCAGGAAATCGCCTGTCGCGCCAATGGCCGCGCCGACGCGCAAACGGCCCAATGGGTCCTTGGCGGCCTGTGGGTAATCCAACGCCTTCTGAATGTCTTTCACCGTGATCAGCCCTTTGAGCCGATATTCATTGTCAACGACCAGCAGTTTTTCAATTCGATGTCGCCGTAAAATAGCTTTGGCCTCTTCCAACGTGGTTCCTACCGGCGCGGTCACCAGATTCTCTCGCGTCATGACATCGGCGATCCGCAAATCCATCCGCGTTTCAAACCGCAAATCGCGATTGGTCAAGATGCCCACCAACCGGCCATCTTCGTCAACAATTGGCACACCGGAGATTTTGTATCGCGCCATGACGGCCAACGCATCAGCAATGGGGCGCTCCGGCGTCATCGTCACTGGATCAACGATCATGCCGCTCTCGGAGCGTTTGACCTTGTCCACTTCATCGCGCTGGGCTTGAATGGACAAGTTCCGATGGATCACGCCGATGCCACCTTGTTGAGCTAATGCAATGGCCAGATGAGCTTCCGTCACCGTGTCCATGGCCGCACTGGAGATTGGCACATTCAATCGAACGTGGCGACTAAACCATGTAGTCACCTCGGTCTCTGCCGGTAATACGTCGCTTTTAGCCGGCAGTAACAAGACATCGTCAAAGGTCAACGCTTCGGGAAAGATCGCATCCGGCATAAGGCTCGCCCTCGAACTCAGTATTCACTAAGCTGGAAGTCTAAGCCACGCTGGTGAGATCAGTCAAGCACAGCACTCATGCGCACGTCGTTTCAGAGACGGCGACCGAAAGTATGACAATAGAGAGTGGGCTTGTGCTTGCGAAACGTCATAACGCTTCAGCTACACCACACCACTTGCATTGCCACAATCACGATGGTCGGCTACGCTCCCTGCAACACCGCTTGCATTGTCACAATCACGATGGTCGGTTACCATAATCAGGCAGCGTGATTCAGAGAAGGAGTAAACTTATGAGCCTACGTCAGCAAATTGATCAGGACCTCGTCCAGGCGATGAAAGCCAAAGATGAAGTCCGACTCAACACTCTACGAATGATCAAAACGGCACTGAAGAATCGTCAGGTTGATGTGCAACACGAGTTGAGTGATGCCGAAGTTATCCAGGTGATGAAAACACTGATTAAGCAGCGGCAAGATTCTGTTGAACAATACCAGCAAGCCGGACGTAGTGACTTGGCCGAACATGAACAAGCCGAGATTCGCATCATTGAACACTATTTGCCACCCATGCTGAGCCAGGCTGAGCTGGAGCGCGTCGTGGATGAAACGATTCGGGAGGTGGGAGCTGCTTCGCTGAAAGACATGGGGCAAGTGATGAAGGCGGTCATGGGAAAATTAGCGACGGCAATGGTGGACGGCAAAATGGTCAATCAAATGGTGCGCTCAAAACTCACTGCGCTGGAGGAATGAACAATGTGGACATTGATTAAACTCGTCGCTGTGGCGCTCAACATCATTGCGATTGCCGATGTCATATCAAAATACAAAGACATTGGCACGCGTGTTGTTCTCATCGTGATGATCTTAGCGTTCCCAATTGTGGGCGCGGCCGTGTATCTACTCATCTTTCGACCCAAAGAGGCTTAGCCACCACGTGCGCGGTGCGCGTCGGCAACATGCGTTCCAGAGGATGATCTTGGGGCGTTGAGAGTCGGTGCGTATTTGCTCACGGTGCGGGCAAACACGTTGGCACCAACTTCATGGAGTATCACGCCGTCAGGGCGTGAACCCAACGGCCTGTTGCTTGGTGAGGCCATCACCGCACCAGGCTGGTCAGTCCAACAGCTTGTTGGTTGAGGCATCGCCATGGCCAACGAGAAGCCCACCGGGAGTGCCTTCACGTTGCTTGTTCGGCGACCTGTTACTCCTGTGGTCTCTGCGTTGAACCGGATGTTACGGATGGTGGTTCATCGAGCAATTCTGCCGGCGGTGGTTCATCGGGCGTTTCTGCCGGTGGTTGCGGCTGCGGTTCATGAGCCGGCCTTGGCGAGAGTCCCAATCGGCTCAACACGTGAGCCGTCGGCCTTCCCGTCACAGGCAGGTTCTCCGCCTGCTGAAAAGCTTTCATGGCCTCAATGGTCGCCTGGTCGTAGACGCCGGTCGCTTCCGCGAGAAATCCGCGTTCGATCAATGCGCGCTGTATCTCCAAGACTCGATCAGTAGGCATCTGCGAGCCAGGCCGAAGTGGTTGATACCGAGCCAGACTCCGCCGCACACGGCCGCGACGCGCTTGATACCGGTTCATGCGCTTTCGGCTCACTGCCGCGGAGCGACGGCTACGGCGACTTTGCGCCGTCACGCTTCGCTGAGAGCGGCCACGACGAACTGACTGCCGCTTCCCAGAACGACCACGACGCGCCACAGCCTGCCTCTTTTTGTTCCCTCGCCGTTGAGCAAACACTTCGTGCGGGCTGGACTGATCAGATACCGAAGAGAGCCAGCCACCAACCGACGTCAGCACATCAACGGCTACCACTCCTACCACCACTAAGCAGGCGCCGATTATCTGTTGTCGTTTTTTCATGACCAATCTCTCCCTGCTGCTGAATGACTCACGGAACCACAGTTGTTAACACATGTCGCCCGGGTCCGTCTAACAACCGGCGCGGGCCGATGACTTCAACAACCAGATCATCCCCGGATTGCAACTGGCTGATGATTGCCTCCAACTGTTCAATGCTGCCAATCGTCTGGCGATTCACGCGCAGGATCACATCATGAGTCTGAAGGCCCAGCTCGCTGGCCAGACTTCCTTCTTCAATCTCCGATACGACCACGCCCTGTGTAATCGGCAGATTGAACGAGCGGGCTGTTTGCGCCGATAACATTTGCAACTTGGCTCCCAGTTTAACGCGCTGGCGGGTTCGGGTTGACTCTTTCTGCGCCGAAGTTGGCAAGGCGCTCGAAGGACTGATGCTCTGACGCGGGCCAATCTTCACCTGCAATGTCAGGCGACGCCCATCCCGCATGACGGTTACCGGCACGACGCGGCCAATCGGAGACGAGGCTACCATACGAGTCAAATGACGTTGATCTCTTACGGATTGACCATCGAACTGGACAATAATATCGGCGCTCTGTATGCCGGCCTGAGCAGCGGGACTATCTTTAGAGACTACATCGTGAACCAGCGCGCCGTGCGGATGATCCAATCCATAGACACGGGCTGCTTCGGGCTTCACCTCATCCAGCACAATCCCCAACCAGCCGCGCTCGACTTTTCCTGTCGCCACCAGTTGGTTGTAAACAGGTATCGCAATAGACGTAGGGATGGCAAATCCAACCCCATTAGATACACCGGTGCTGGTAGAAATCTGTGCATTGATGCCGATCACTTCCCCTTTGAGGTTGACCAACGGGCCGCCTGAATTGCCCGGATTGATAGCTGCGTCCGTCTGCAAAAATTGTTGAAAATTGGCGTGCGGCCCGGCGGTGACGCGGTCTTTGGCGCTGATGATACCGGCGGTGACCGATTGCTCCAATCCAAACGGACTGCCAATGGCCAGCACCCAATCGCCCACCTTCAACGCTTCCGAATCGCCAACCGGCGCAACCGAAAAGGGCGCAGAACCTTTGATCCTGAGCACAGCGAGGTCGGTCTCGGTGTCTGTGCCAATAATCTGAGGCACAAACGTGCGTCCATCGGCCAACCGAACGCGCATCCGAGCGGCATCTTCGATGACGTGTTTGTTGGTGAGGATGTACCCATCCGCATCTACCAACACGCCGGAACCTTCACCCCGTTGACGCCGACGTGGACCATGAAACCAATCAAACGGCTCTAACGCTGACGTGCTCGTAGGTTCCGCCACCGTTTCAATGTGCACAACAGCCGGTTCAACCCGACGCGCCACTTCGGCAAACGCTTCAGAGAGCGCCAGCGCCGTCGAAACGGCCACCGAAGGCGGCTCCCATGAACGATTCACCTGAAGCAACCGGTGCTGCTGTCGAGCCGACGCTTCACGAGAGATGAATATACCAATGCCAATGCCTATCAGCAGGCCAACTGCCACCAGTAAACTCAACACCACCTGCCGGCGCATCGGCGACCGAGTCAAACGTACACTGGAGTGATCCGTCTGTGGAACTGGTTCCATGCTCCGCTTCTCCACGTCATCGTATTCTGTTTGTATCATGCGCCTGTGATTATAACCGACTAATCCGAAACACCCAAGGTCTCAGCTTTCCATCGGTCGTAACAACACCTTCAGCCTTGCGTCCCTCAGGCGAATCAACCCGCGATCACCATGTCTTAACTCTCCACCGGTCGTAACAACACCTTGAGCACTCCGGGCGCCTGAGCCAATTCAAACGCGCGGAGCCCATGCTCAAGCGGAACAATCTCTGAAATCAGGCTGGTGACATCCACCTGACGCGAGGCCAACAGTTCTAACGCGCGAGGAAACCGACCGCACCGTGATCCTATGAGTGTCACTTCGTTCACCACCAGGCGCGACATATCAAGATGAAGCCCGCCAGCGAACGTGGACTTCACGATGATGCACCCCTGTGGGCGCACCAGCCGCAGGGCAAGCTCAAATCCGCCGGCTGAGCCGGTCGCTTCGATGACACAATCCTGACTGGCTGCTTCCAGGTCGGCTGCCTCTGTTGCCAGCAGTGTCTCTATCCCCCACTGCTGAGCAAGTGCCAGTTTATTGGCATGCTTGCCGATCAAGAGTAATTGGCATCCGGTTGAGCGCATCACCTGCGCCACCAAGAGGCCGAGCTTACCATCGCCAATAACGCTGACCCGATCCGCCGGATTGATCGGCGTCTGCTCCAAAATGTGAGCAGCGGCAGCCAACGGCTCAGTGAAGACGGCCTCCTCATCCCGCAACGACGGAGGAACAACAAACAAATTTCTTGCCGGTAACGAGAGAAACTCGGCCATCGCTCCATCACGCCCAACAATCCCCAACGCCGTGCGCCGCGGGCAATGCCGCGCATCACCGATCGCACATCCGGCGCATTCGCCACAGCCCACATTGATTTCTCCAACAACCCGTTGACCGATCAACTCGGCCTGCGGCGATGCTTCGACCACACCAACAAACTCATGACCGAGAATGCCGCGAAAACTGGCATAGCCGCGGGTGATCTCAATGTCGGTATTGCAAATGCCGGCGAGCAAAACGCGGATCAACGACTCTTGCTCATGACGTGGCATCGGCGCGTCACTGACATATCGAAGCGCTCCGTCAAATTTCAGTGCTCTCATCTTGTCCTCCCGTGAACATTTCTGTGAGCGCAGGCATCTTGCCTGCCGGTTGCGCCCAGTGAAAATAGGCCTGCTCGAAGCAGGCGCCCCCAGGTTTTCATGCTTCGTGGCGTCCAATCGTACATGGGCGATTTCTCTGAAAACGCCCGACCTCAGCTTACGCCGCAGGCGCAATCAGAAGGTAGCCAGACGTGCAACGTCTGGATAGCAGATCAACCAATCGTAGCGCGTCTGCAGCGCGCCAAGTCATAGGTGTTCGCTGCGCGCTGCGCGACATCAGCAATTTCCTCGGCACTCTTCGTGGCACGCGCCGGCCCATGAATGATCCTTCTGAGCAAACGCCGATTTCAAATCTGAGGGCACACGGGGCGCTTATTACCCAGCATGCACGCGAACGCTCGAGAGATTCTGTGTCGGCGCATTCTCAGGCCAGTCGGCGCAACCGCTCCGCTGCTGCCTGAAGCGTCTCGATCTTCTTGCAAAAAGAGAAGCGCACCTGATGACGTCCACGTTGCGGGTCTTGATAGAAACTGCTGCCGGGCACAACCGCGACGCCAATCTCTTTGACAAGGTAATGAGCGAACTGAACATCATCAGTAAAGCCGAACGCATCAATCTGAGTGATCGTGTAATAAGCTCCTTGTGGCCAGCAAGGCTTCAGTCCAAGCTGCTCCAACACCGGCAGCAACGTGGACCGTCGTTCAGCGTACTCGGTGGCTAGTTGCTGGTAGTAACTCGGCGGCAATCGAAGCGCCGTCGCACCTGCTTCTTGCAACGGAGCGGGCGCGCCCACCGTTAAAAAGTCGTGCACCTTGCGAATCGCACTGGTGATCTCCGCCGGCGCAATTGCATAACCAACTCGCCAGCCGGTCACGCTATAGGTTTTTGACATTCCGTTGATCGTAATCGTCCGCTCACGCATGCCATCGAGCGTGGCGATCGCTACATGGCGAGCGTCGTCATACAAAATGTGCTCATAAATCTCATCGGTCACAGCGATGACATTCCACCGCAGGCACAGATCAGCGATCAGTTGCAGTTCCTCACGCGTGAAGACCTTGCCGGTGGGATTGTTGGGTGTGTTGATGATAATCGCTTTCGTTTTGTCGTTAAACGCGGCGCTCAACTCATCAGGATCAAAATGCCAATCCGGCCAATGAAGCGGCACGAACCGCGGCGTGGCCCCCGACAAGATCGCGTCAGGTCCATAATTCTCATAAAACGGCTCAAAGATGATCACCTCATCGCCGGGGTTGATAATGGCCATTAACGCAGCGATCATCGCTTCGGTTGATCCGCAGGTGACCGTGATTTCCGTCTCTGGGTCCACGTCGAGTCCCAGCGACCATCGTGTCTTCTCGGCCAGCGCCTCGCGAAATCCTTTGGCGCCCCAAGTAATCGCATACTGGTTGATGTCAGCATTGATGGCATCAATCGCCGCTTGCTTAATCACATCGGGTGAAGGAAAATCGGCAAAGCCTTGCGCCAGATTGATCGCTCCGTATTGCTGCGCCAATCGGGTCATCTCGCGGATGACCGATTCGGTGAAGCTATCCGCCTTATAGGAAGTGATTTTTTTCGGCCCCGGTTGGCTCATACGTCCTCCCCAGTAGTGGCCGGTTAGTTTATCAGAAATGGCGTGCGAAGGAAAATGGATGCAGGGTTATGGCCGTAGCTCTTGGCGCAATTGCTCGACCAGAGATTGAATCGCCGGCGCTTCGTTGCTGTCAGGCGCTAATGCGAGAAATCGCTCCAACGCGACCAGGGCTTCTTGCTTGCGGTTTACGTTCAGCAACGTAGTGCCTAACAAGCTGTAGAGGATTGGCTCTGCATCGCCATTCTGGGCAATGGCCTGTTGCATGTGGGGAATGGCTTCGTCAGGAGCATCCATAAATTCCAGTGTCATGGCCAAGCCAGCATGCGCTTCAGGAGAAAAATTTCGCGCCAGCCGCAGCGCGCGCCGGTAGTTTTGCACTGCTTCTTCATACAGGCCCATTCCGCGCAAGATATTTGCTAGCACGGTGTAGCCTTCGGGGTCTTGGCGGCGACGTTCAGCAATTGCCGCCTCGGCCTGTTGTTGAGCCTCCTCGTAGCGGTTGAGCGCAAGCAGTGACCGTGCCAATCCCAATCGAGCTGCCGGAAATGATGGGCGCAGTTCCAATGCCCGCTGATATTCAGTCACAGCATCGGCGTGCCGTCTTTCTTCACGCCACTGTTCAGCGCGTTGATAAGCCTGTTCGGCGGGGTCGCGCGTTGGAATCAACCGCAGTGCCAACCGTTCGACTTGGCCGGCTGCCACGCGAAACTCCGAGCGATAATCTTTGAAATCAACTTTGCGCGCGCGTAACTGATAGCGTCCGGCCGGCAGTTGCTGAATCACGAGCTGACCGCGCTCATTCGTTTTGCCGCGAAACGCTCCGTTCAAGTAGACAGAAACGCCAGGCTCTTGTGTCACCACGACGACCCGGGCTGTGGCATGACGCGCGCGTGATTTGGTCGCCGGTTGGCCGGCGAGCGCCAGCTCTTGCGAAAGGCTTGCTGAAAGCCCCACGGTGAGCCACATCACCGCGCATGGTTTCAGTAGAAGATTCCCTCTGCTCATCGCTGACCGTAAAGTCGCCGGTAGTGGGCAGCGTTGCGAATCACGGCCTGAACATATAATCGCGTTTCGCGGATGGGAATGCTCTCGACCCATTCATCAATCTCCCGATGTCCTGACTCGCGCAGCCAACGCGCTACACGCGCTGGCCCACCGTTGTACGCTGCCACCGCATACTCCAAACGCCCAAACTGTCGAAGCAAATCAGCCAGGTAGGTTGTGCCAAGTCGGATACTCAACTCCGGCTCGAACAACTGCGACGGCGCAATCTTCCGCAGTCCCTGCCGTCGGGCCACCAACTGACCAGTGGACGGAATGATCTGCATCAGTCCAAGCGCATTGGCCGAAGACCGCGCATTGGGATCAAACGATGATTCTTGCCGAATCAAGCCAGCAACCACATAGGCATCCAGTGCAGCAGTTCGACTCTCGCGTTGAATCGTCTCCCAGTAAGCCAATGGAAAGAGTAACTCTTCAACCTCACGTGAGACTTCACCGCCTTGATAGAGCGTGTACTCTGGATGGGCTTGTTGCAAAACGTTGATGGCTGCGCGATACTGCCCCTGATCACGATAGACCTGCGCCAGTTCCAAACTCACTGAAGGTGACTGCGGCGCAGCCGTCAACGCGACTTGCAATTCCTTGGCGGCTGCTTCATCCAACCGCACCAGCCGCAACTCCCGCGCCTTCTCCACGCGCACGAGCGCAGCTTGATTGGTCACATCTGCCGGCGGCTGGGCCGGCTTGATCTGCGCCAGCGCGTTGGCCAATGTGGCGTCATCGTCCGGTTTGGGTGGCTTCAGATTCCGATGAACCGCACGCAGATGCTGCAACCGCTTCTCTGCCATCTGACCGTAGTATGTGTAGCGATAGCGATCCAGCAATCGCTCAAAGATGGCTAGCGCACGCGCCGGATGGCCGCCACGCTCAGCCGCGCGTCCAGCCCAATAGATGGTCGGACCGTAGTATGCGGAGTTCACGTGTCGCTGCACATGCTCAAGCAAATAGCTATAGGCTTCATCAAATCGTCCGGCGCTATACGCCTTCATCCCGACACGATAGGTCGCTTCGGCAGCATACGGACTTTGTGGCTGGAGTCGTATGAGCTCCTTGAAGGCTTGTATTGCCAGCTCATCGTTCCCCGCGCGCAAGTGATGGTTCGCTCGTGAATGGAGCGTTGCTGCTGCCCACTGACTGCGAGGAAACTGCTTGACTAACGACTGGCTCGTTTCCACGAACGCTGCCGTCAGTCCGCTTCGGCGATAACTTTCCGCCAGCGCGTACAGGGCTTCGGCCTGAACCTCATCTGAGTCGGCTTTCACACCCTTGAGCAGCTCGATGGCTCGCCGCGCCGACGACGATTCATACAGCGCCCGACCGATAGATACGATCAGCGGCACATCTTTGGCGAGCTCTGAACGCCCCATTAAAAAACGATCATAGAATTGGACTGCATCAGTATAGGCTTTTGCTTGATATAAATTCTGGAATCGCAATCGCAGACGAGAAAACGGAATCGCCGTTGATCCCTTCACCAGCAAGCCAGCAGCCTGTAACTGCTGCTCTGCTTCCAACGCTTCCTGACTTGGCGGCAGATCAAAATAAATCGTCTGACATAATCCGAGGGCACGTTTGGTATCACCCATCTGGTTGTAGAGCTGAGCAGCTTGCCAGAGCGCGCCGGCGTCATTGCGTTCAATCAACCGCTGCAAATAGGAAATGGCTTTCGGTACATCGCTGCGCGTGCTGGCCAACGCAGCGGCAGCCAGGCTGGCTTCACGAAGAAAAATCGAATCAGGATACATCTCGATCAGACGGGCATAGGCCGATTCGGCTTCGTCAGCCCGACCTAACTGATTGAGCGAAGAGGCCAACACCCACCAGGCATGGTCGCCAACCTTGGTCTTTTGCTCAATTACCGAACGCGCTGACGTATCCGACAACAAATCGGCTGCGCCCAGGTAATCGCCAGCGTTGTGCTTGGTGTAACCACGCCACAGCCGTGACAACGCGGCGGCCCGCGTCTTAGGAAATTGCGATTCGATACGTTGTAATTCCGCTTCCGGCGGTTGAGCCTGTCGGCTAAAGACGGCCCGCAACGCTTGCAGGCCCTTTTCCTCACGGCTGGACGACGCGCCGAAACGGCCTGCCAGGCCGACGCCCGGCATGATCAACAATAGCATAACAAGAGCCACCAGTTCACACTTGCTCAAAATTCGCCATCGGTTCTGCATAATCACTCTCCGCATCCACACGTCTTCATCATATCATCAAACGCATTTGGATGTTAAGCAGTGCCCAGGACGATGCTAGCCATAAGGCGCGGCTTCAGCCCACAATGACACAAGCCCTGAAACTACATCACAGAGTTTCAGGGCTTGTCATAATGAGAGGGAGACGCAAGCAGTTGGTTCACCAGTTGCCCGCCTTCAAATCTCAACGGTGAGAGTTGAAGCTCAAGAAGCTCTCTGCTTCCGAGGAGCCACGATGTGAACACTGCTCCAAAAGGGCGCCGGGCTCTGAGCTGTGCAGATGAGCCCGTCACCAGGTATGCGACCGCGTACCATCACCCACCACGGGACTACGGCCCAACGCGACGCACGCGACAGTTGAGCGTATCGGAGATATACAAATTGCGGAAGCGATCCATGGCAAGTCCACTCGGACCATTGAGCATGGCATACTCGGCAGCGCCACTATCACCAGCATATCCAGGCGTTCCTGTCCCAACAGCAATACTGAGTATGCCGCTCGGACTGACGCGGTACACTTGATGATTCACATTGTCAGTGATATAGACGCTGCCATCCACATCAACGGCCAGACCCTGCGGGCGCTTAATGCTGCTTTGTATCGCCGGCCCAGGGGTAGGCAGTGTGAACGCGCCATTGCCGGCAAACGTCGTGATCACGCCATTGCTCAACTTGCGCACACGCCGATCATCGGCATCCGCAATATACAGCTCACCCGCGGGACCAAAGGCCAACGCCACGATGCCCTTGAAGCAAGCCGATAAGGCTGGCCCGCCATCGCCGCAAAAACCGCGAGCGCCACTGCCGGCCACCGTTGTGATTGTGCCGGTCGTGATGTCTACCCGGCGCACACGGAAGTGGCCATAATCGGCGATGAATACGTTGCCTAACGCATCAATCGCAATAGCCGACGGCGAAATCAGCTTAGCCTCAGTGGCCAGCTTTCCATCACCCAGACCGTCGGCCGGATTGCCACCCCCAGCAAACGTGGTCATGGTTCCGGTGGACAGGTCAACCCGACGAATGCGGTGATTCCCGTTATCTACAACGTACAAATTGCGCCCAGTGGCATCCACTGCCACGGCGGCCGGCGCAGCAAGCTGAGAATTGGTGGCGACTTTACCATCACCGTTAAACCCAGGCGCCCCAGTGCCAGCCACTGTCGTGATGACGCCAAAGGTGGAAACCCTTCGCACCACGTGATTGCCTAAGTCTGCAATGTACACATTGCCGGCCAAGTCCGCGCACAAGCCAGCTTGACGGTTCAACTGACCAAAGGTGGCTGACCCACCATCGCCACTAAAGCCACACACGCCTGTGCCCGCTACTGTGGTAATCGTTCGGCTTGATTGAGTGAAACTGACTGGAACAATGGTGGAAGCCAGTAGCACCACAACCGCTGCGAGCATCCAAATATGACGCCGACGCGCACTGTTCCTCACAAGGCTGATTGAGTGACACAACATGTTCATTAAACCTCCTGGCAAAATTATTCGACTTACAAGCAGACCACTCGCATCGCTCAACGCGCGGCCTCCGAAGTCGTGTTCAAATTCCGAGTCCCTGAGGACGATTGATCACATCGTTTGGTTCGAGGCCCTACTGATATATCCACAAACACGCTCATCTTTCTCTCTTCCTTCACCAGTCAGTTTTCACTGTCTGATGCTAACCTTCTCAATATCATTCCTCCCGCAAACGGCGTTGCAAACGGCGTACCACCATGCCAACAGACCGCATGGCAACGGCCATCGCCGCGCCAGACTGCGCTCCATGCCCGCACAAAGCAAGGCGCGCGTGGCCAGCGAAGCATCTTGCTTTCAGTACTTTTTTGCCAGAACCCAATGCCCGATAAATCACCGACGCGCCGCTGACCGCCTCCCGACTCGCCTGTATCCAACCCTCAACAAGCTCGGTCATGAAACGCCCATTTCAGCCGACGAGAAACAACACGTCGCGCCGATGAAACAATTGACTCACTCGCGTTACGTAAATTTCCTCTCAGCCACGCAAGCGGGCTGTGATAACGTACCCCAGGCGGCTGATACCAAATGCCGAGTGAAGATCGCAACATTGCTGCTCAGTTAGTTCAGGCCCCGTCGGCTTTTTAGCTCCATGAACATGGTCTTTCCTTTGGCAATTGGCATCAGACGCCTGCTTCTTTGACGGGCTTGAGTCACAGCTCTCAAACCTTGTATAGTTAGCCAGGGGTCATGGAATTCAAAAGGAGTTGCTTATGTCATCACAGGTGGGAACGCCTGTGCCACATCCTCACAGGAGATCAATAAATGAAATCGTGGTCACAACTCTATTTTGCCTCACTTTTAGGATTTTTCTTGCTCTTATCCGTCCACGCCACTTCCCACCCAGCTCAAGCGTGTGATCGTGTCGAAGTCACCAAGCTCGGTTATTTTGAGCAATGCCGTTGGTTCCGGTATGACGTGGCAACAAACACGGTTCGTTTTTGCATGCAATTGAAGCGATTGAAGCCCAGTATCGAACCTGTTCAGGTCGTACCTTATCTGAAAAGTCCGACCTATGTTGATCTGATTGAACCACTCGAAGGCCAATCGCTGACGCTTGCTGTCGGCGAGTGTAAGACGCTCTGTTGGCAGTTTCGCAAACCGCCCAATCTTGATCTGAGCAGGTTTTATGAATACACCGACTTTGAATACATTGATCCGGCCACGCAGTACCATTACTTAGTTGACTACATCTGGCGTCAGGATAGGGTTGCCGGCGTTGCGCCACGCACGGGCAAAACGGACGATTCGGATGGCTCATTGATTGAGACGCTGCCGTGGCCGATGTTCAACGAGCTCACAAAGGGGATGACCGAACCGATGCTCGTGACGACAGCCGTTGATATGAGTCAAGCGCTGCCAGGCTGGGAAGTTCTCGATCTGGACCCTAAGCCGGGTACAACGTTCACTCTCTATCCGCAGCAAAAACTGCTGGGAACAATCACGATTCGCAAACCAGCCAATGCGACCGAAGGGCTTTCTATCATTCAACCCCGCTTGCTCAACGCCCAGACTGGTGAAGTTGTCCAAGAAGTCAGCATTCGTTATCTGGTTGATTACACACCGCCCCAAATACTCGAAGCGACAGTAGAAAACAAAGGGGAAATGCGTGAGTTTCGCGTCGTAGCATCGGATGGCACGGCTGGCCTGGCTGACGCGGTTCAAGTTCACATTAGCGTCAATGAGAGGCCCTTTGAATCACATTTCCTGGACTTCTTCAAGGCGCCCAAGGAGTTTGATACATTCACGATGGAATGCCTTGTCTTCGCTTCAACGAGAACGTTCACCGCGCTGCTCGGTCCGTTCAATCCAAATGACAAACTACAATTCTTCTTCACTGTGCCTGATGAAGCAGGCAACGAAACGCGAACGCCTGTCGGGACAATCCAGCCCTGACGGAGGAAGACCAGCAATCACTGAAACAAAAACTGGGCGAGCGCGGAACCGATGCCACGCTCGCCCATAATTTTTAGCTCTCCGTTTTTGACGGCGGCCACACACCAACCGTGAGACTCTAGAGCGGCTTGTGAATGAGTCTGCACTGGAAGCGCATGCCCAACGTGTATAGCCCGCAAGATATGGGCCCCCAGCTAAAGGCAACTGAAAATCGCTCTAATGATGGCCAGGCCCCGCTCTGGAGTGTTTTCCCTGGAGAAAACCACCGGCGATATTGCCCCGTCGGGGCAGCATTACTGATTTCTTACCACGCGAATGCGGAAGCAACGCGAATCAGACAGGTAGACATTGCCCGCTGCATCGGTCACCACAGAGGTTGGTCCATTCAACTGCGCCTCAGCCGCCGGACCACCATCGCCTGCACAGCCGGGGCTACGCGGGTCGCCGCTCCCCGCGACGGTGCTAATTCGCCCCTCCGCATTGACTCTGCGAATCCGATGACTCCCATTCTCAGCGATGTACAAATTGCCCAGGCCATCCAAGGTAAGGCCTGACGGCCACCGCACCACCGCCTCCGTTGCCACGCTACCATCGCCTAATTGCTCAGGGCCAGTCACATTGAATACACCGTTACCAGCTATTGTGGTGATGATGCCGTCGGGACTGATGCGTCGTACCCGATTATTGCTGAAATCAGCCACAAGAATGTCACCGACCGAAGTGATCACGATGTCTTTCACATCCCTAAATTTGGCTAACAACGCCGAGCCGCCATCACCTGTATCATTGGTATTGACCGAACGCGCGCCACTGCCGGCAATCGTTGTAATCACTCGCGTCACGGCATCCACTCGACGAATCCGGTAGTTGAACGAATCAGCGATGTAGAGATTGCCTAATCTATCCACAGCCACTGACGACGGAGAGCGGAGCGTCGCTGCTGTTGCCAATCCACCATCGCCAGTGAAATTAGCGACGTTGGGCGTTCCTGCAACTGTGTTGATCACCCCTGTTGCTCGGTCAATCCGACGCACAACATGATTGCCATTATCGGCAATATACAAACTGCCATCAGGAGCGACAGCCACATCCGTTGGAGTGGCCAGTTTGGCGGCCGTTGCCGGACCGCCTTCGCCCGCGAATCCACTTTGCGTTGGCGTCCCAGCGACTGTCGTGATGATGCCGCGTCGGTCAATTCGACGAATGATATGGTTATTGGTATCAGCAAAGTAAACGTTCCCGTCAGCATCAACGGCCAGGCCAGTCGCCTCTCGAATCTGCGCGTTGACGGCCGACCCACCATCGCCGCTATAGCCAGCCAGTCCAGCGCCGGCAACGGTCTCAATCACCCGGCCATCGCCTTGCGTCGAGCTCCAGCCCAGGGTCGAACTCACAGTCACGATACCAACCACGAGTCCGATCAACCAGGTCGTTTTATTGCTAATCATGTGAAACCTTCTCATACAATACCTCCTACTGATTGATTTCTAGGTCTGCCTACCGACCTTTTACACCGGGCTGGCCCCTATCATAATGCAATGTCCCCGCCAACTGCAACCGGCGGGGACATCACTTTGACTTTTGACTATAGGAGAGCGGTTACGGCCGGCGATCACCCGGCGGAATCACACTGCCACTTCCCGAACCCTGACCGCTGCCAGCGGCCGTGCCATTGCCGGAGACATTCAGCACACATGGAGCCACCGGCCCGATCACCGTCGCGTTGAAGTTGAACTGAATACGTCCGATCTGCTGACCGGGCGCCGTCGGCGTGAACCGCACCCGAATCGGCACACCAGCCGCGCCACCTTCAAACTCAGGCGGCACCGTGATCGGCAGCGGCGTCACCACAGCAAATCGCGGGTTATCTGTGACAATCTGCAACGGATCAGAAATCACCAGCGGCAGGTCACCCCGGTTCACCATCAGGAAGGTCGCCGTCACCGAGCTGCCCACAGGAGCCGTGCCGACGCTCAACGACGTCGGGATTTCGCACAACGCATTGGCAATACCGATGCCGTTGACTTCGGAAATCACGCACTGGCCTTGGCATGTGTTGGTGAAGAATCGGATCGCGCCTTTCTGCAACTGACGCAGCGTTGGCCGGAAGATCACCGTGCCAGTGGCCTTGCCGCCCGGCGGAATCGTCTGTCCCACCGTGAAGCCTTCCACGATGAAGTTCGTGTTGGTCACAAACGGATTCGTCGTGAACGGCGCGCCCGGCGGCGGCGTCAACACTAGCGGCGCATCACCGATATTGCGCACTTCGATTGGCAATCGTTTCTCGCCGAACTGAATGCCGCCCACATTCATGCCAAATCGTGGATCGGTCATCGGGACGATGGCCACGCGACCGAATGTGCGGCCATCAGGCGCGCCATTGACCGTATCCGGCATCACCACTTCGCAGATCGGGCCGCGCAGCGCCACACACGTCACACGCAACTGGCACGCCTGCACATTCGGATCGTTGCTGATGAACCGGATCGTGGTGACGCTGGTGCCTACATCTATCGGCGAACACCGCACCAGGAACCGCACGCTCTCACCAGGCTGCACCGTCACCGGGAAGACCACCGGCGCATTCGTTGCCGGATTGAGCAGCACGATGTCCGGGCTGCCTGTGATGTCAGCTCGTGTGATGATCAGTGGCAACCCGCCCGTATTCGTGATTGTCACTGTCTCCTGAGCCGGCAAGCACGAGGCAAACGGCGTCAGCGTCAAGCTGGTCGGCATGATCGTGCAGGTGGGCGGAGGCACCACATTGCCGCGCACCGTCTTGAGCACGCATGGCGGATTGTTCGGATCAGTCGTGCACTCATTGGTGAACAACCGAATCGCGCCAACCTGCGACCCAATGTCCAATCCGGTGAACCGCACCAGCATGAAGATCGAATCA